>DATESI010000091.1:0-2076 GCA_035270905.1 Anaerovoracaceae bacterium | reverse complement strand
GTTACCACCTCGGCGACGCCGGAGCAGGTGAAGGAGGTTTTCGGCGGCCAGGTGTATGAAACAGGCATTAAGCATGGAACTGTGACAGTGGTAATTGATCACATGCCAATTGAGGTAACCACTTACCGAATAGAAAAGGGCTACAGCGACGGCAGGCACCCCGACAAGGTAGAGTTTACGAGGAGCCTTGAGGAAGACCTTGCCCGCCGCGACTTTACTATAAACGCCCTGGCATACAGGCAGAAAGCTGGGCTTGTAGATTACTTCGACGGACAGAAGCACATTTCCTCGAAGAAAATTTGCACCGTTGGCAGTCCTACAGATAGGTTCGGCGAGGATGCCTTAAGAATTTTGCGTGCCGTAAGGTTTGCCTCTACACTGGGCTTTGATATAGAAAAAAGCACAGCTGATGCCATGGAAGAATGCAAGGGCCTTCTTGGGAAGATAAGCAAGGAGAGAATTGCGGTTGAGCTTACCAAGATGCTCTGCGGGGATGATGTGAGAAATGTCTTGGTGAAATATACGGACATTCTAGGTGAGGTTATTCCAGAACTACTCGCCATGAAGGGATTTTCCCAAAGGAACCCTCACCATATATATGATGTTTTGATACACACAGCTGTTGCTGTAGAAAATGTGGAGAAGATCCCTTATCTAAGGTGGGCGGTGCTTCTCCACGATGTTGGTAAGCCTGCTACCTTTAGCATAGACGAACTTGGGGTAGGACATTTTTATGGACATGCTGGTATCAGTGCAGATATGACGAGAACAATTCTTAGACGCCTCAAAATGGATAACGATACTGTAAGCCGGGTTGTGAGCCTTGTGAAATATCACGACATGCAGATTGAACTGACAGACAGGGCGGTCAAACGTGCCATGAATAAGCTGGGCGAGGAAATGTTTTTTGACCTAATCAAGGTGAAGCGTGCTGACAATATGGGACAGAGCATGGAATATCGCGACCGTCAAGGGTATTACGACAACCTAGAGAATATTGCAAGAGGCATCCTTGATGCCAAGGAATGTTTTAGTCTCAAGGATCTAGCCGTAAAGGGCGGAGATTTAATTGATATTGGAATTACAGAAGGAAAAATAATCGGAGAGGCTCTTGCTCTTTTGCTGGAGGATGTTTTGGAAGGGAAGATTCCCAATGAGAAGGAAGAACTATTAAAGAGGGTGAAACTATGGAACAAAAAATGAAATTAAAGACTGCACTCCTTATGACATTTGTCATGTGCTTGCTACTGTGTCTATACTCCCTTGTTCTGGGCCGCTTGGCCATAGCAGAAGGATGGGCAGGATTCCTGTTCTTTTGGTACTGGTCAACAATCAAGCAGTTTGACTTGCCGTGTCTCAAGCAGGATATACCCAACACTTTGGTGGGCATCGCTGCCGCCTTCGGGATGCAGCTTGCAGTATATAACCTATCAATTACACTTTTTTGGGTCATATTATTTGTAGTGCTCTTTGTCATAATCGGTTTGTCCGTTACCAACCTAGTCCCTATGGCTGTGGGACCTACAACATTCCTGTACTTCACGGTATTGACGGGTAATTTGATGCTGGTGCAGGCAAATTACATACAGGTTTTCATTTCATACATAGTTGGAGTTTTATTCTTTGTGCTTGTACTGGGGACAGCGTTGAAACTCATTACTCAGAAGAAAAAATAGATATTATTAAAGAATTAAAAAACTGCGATAGTCGGTAGGGGTATGACTGTCGCAGTTTTAATATGCCCGTTGGTTTAAGACATATCGGAGAGACTAAATTATGAAAGTCAGTAACACAGTGCCTTCGCACCTAATTGTTACGCATTACATACTTTCTTCAACTTACAAGACAATCATATAGGTTTTTGTCCCGATTTGTAAGCCGTTATAATGGTGGTTTATTTGTAGGGTAGACATGAATAATGTGGGGTCTGACTCTTTTGGAACGCTGAAGAAGATGAGCCCCTTTTTTTGTACGGGTTGGCATGGGATATTACAGTTTGTTTGTAGGCTTTCCATATTTTTGGGGTGGCTTTAGAATAAACACATAGTTAGCAGATAGTTTATCTGCAAAATAAAT
>DATESI010000090.1:0-3056 GCA_035270905.1 Anaerovoracaceae bacterium | reverse complement strand
TGCCGGGACTAAACCCTTTTTCTCCAATCTTTCCTTGCCGAGAAGTCTGCCGGACTTATCTACTATGCCCACTCTGATAAGCTCACCCACAGCATCGATAATGCCAGAGCCACAAATTCCGATGGGAGCAATATTTCCGATGGTCTTAATGGTTACGCCTTCATCAGATAGGTCAACTCTTTCGATTGCGCCTCTTGCAGCACGCATTCCCTGAGCAATGGAGCTTCCCTCAAATGCAGGACCTGCGGCAGTGGAACAGGTTACAGCCTTGCCGTTGCCTGTCAGCACTATTTCGCCGTTGGTTCCTATATCTATGAATAGATGTCCCTTATCCTTATTCATAAGGTCTGTTGTTATTATTCCTGCCGTTATATCGGAGCCTACGTGACCTGCGATGTTCTCTGCCACATGAACTCTTGCATCAGGGTTGATGTTGATACCAAGGCCCGCTGCCTTAACCTCCTGAACCGCTGTGAATACCGGTAGGAACGGGGAAACTGCCAAGGAGCTTGGGTCAACGCCCATGAACAGATGGCTCATTGTGGTGTTTCCAACTACCACTACCTCTCTTATATCCTCAGGGTTTATATGATTTTCTTTTGTAAATGTATCTATGGAGCTGTTGAGGGAATCGATTATAGCCCCCTGCAGCTTCTTAAGGTTGGCTTCATCTTCCATAACGCAGGCGATTCTTGATATAACGTCTGCACCGTAAGCCCCTTGCGGGTTTGTTACGGCTGTTACTGATACCATCTCACTGGTCAATAAATTCCAAAGAATTGCAACCACCGTAGTAGTTCCAATGTCTAGGGCTATGCCGTAGTTTGAAGCGAATCCCTTGTCCTCCTCTGGAATGTTTGCCTTAAAGCCTGGCGGCAGGATTATCATCTTCTTTTTTCGTGCTGCCGTGGTTTCTGCCTCCGGAACGGTGATTACCATACCATCAGTTGCCCTTGTCTCACATGCAAGAGTGTATCCCTTGCCTTCAACCTTAACCTTGCACTTGCCGCAGGTTCCCATGCCTGCACAGTTTCCGTCTATATTGACACCGGCTCTGGTGGCTGCCTGTAGGATAGTCTCCCCCGGTGTTACTTGCGCTTCTATATTCATTGGTAAAAATGTTATCTTCATACTTCCCTCGCTTGTCTCACTTGCTAATTTTGTGCGAATGCTCCGTTGCTCCCATTTGACTCGTCGCCTTGCTACTACTGTCTTACTCTGCAGAACTGGCAACCCTTGGAGTTGCCATTGCACTTCATGCAGTCTGGCTCAAATTCTATTTCTCTGTTGAGAAGTAGGAATACTCCTGAGCAGCTTTTTTGCGGAATCATAAGTCCGCTATCCTTGGTCCAAACACCAATATCTTCTCCGCCAACTAGCTTGACGAATTTTTTCGTTTCTATTACGGGCATCCCGAAGTAGCCCGGCCCAAATTCTACGGATAGGTTCAAGGTCTTGCCCTGGCCCTTGCCCTGGCTCTGACTGCCTGACTCGCCATTTTCCTTTAACCTCTCCTTAATTTCTTCCCTTATCTTCTCCTTTAGCAGCTCTGTTGCAGCGTCAACATATGACGTGCCCCAAATGTCAGCATATAGGAAGTCCATTATGTTTTCCTCACTTGAGAAATAACATTCCCCTGCAGTGACCACATAAAAATACAGACCCTCAACTGCATCATCGGGTATTTGCTCGAAGAAATTGCAAAATATTTCTTCCCCATCGATGATTATCTTATGGTCCCTAAAGGCTTCGCCACTGATGAAGGTAACCTTGCCCTGCATGTTGATGCCATCTATTCCATCATCAAGCACCTTCTGTCCCATCCCCATCATCTTTTGATGCTTAGCTTTGCCTAGGTCAAACCCGCAGGTTGTTATGAACCTTTCCTTCGCGATAGGAAATGCTTTTTCTTTATCGAATGTAATTACGCCTTTTTCCATTATTTTATCCCTCTTGATAAACAAGGTGATAAACCAATGCGGCCTATCACCTTTGTTTTTAGATGTTTAGTCTATTTCTTAACTGCCGCACGAACTGCTTCAAGTAATTCTTCCTTGGATGGAATTATTGAAATGAACTTTTGCTCACCGTTGATACACATGGTAGGTAGGTTAGCAATTCCCATTTTTCTTGTTCTTGCAATATCGTCCTTAATGAAATATTTATATACTCTGTATTCTGCTATATCCTTGATTTCGTCGTATGCATCCACTACGGAAGCAAGCATGTATGTGCATGCCGCACATTGCTCTGGATCCAGTAGGAATAGCTCTATGATTACCTTCTCAGCATTGGCGTAATCAGGGATTACCACATTGGAGTCGTCGATTACTGCTGTGTAGTTCTCAATCATCTTCCTTGCACTGTCAGTGTGCTTAACAGCCTGAGCTGCAGCAACTGTGTTTTCAATCGGTGTGTCATATGGCATATCGCAGCCTGGACTTACGATCAAATTGTGGTGGTCAAGAGAATCAATCAGGTCAATAACTGCCTTCATGTTATCCTCTTGCGTGCCGTGAAGCATGGTTGTTGTTAGAGGAATGTTTCCCCCGATTGTAATGTTGTATTGATCTGTCGTTACCTTGGCATTTACCAAATTAACGTTTTCGTCTACTGATATTCCATCAGGGTTCATCTTACACATTACCTCAATCTGCTTAGTTGCGTTGCCACAAACAAAGAAGGATGAGAATGCGCCTCTTGCTCTGATGTAATCAAATACTGCTGTGAATGCTTCAGAAAGCATCTTTTCTATATGCTTAGGTGAAACCTGTGATACCAATGGGTCAACCACTGCTATTACATCCATTCCCGCATCTATGTACATTTGGGACATTGCGATTGCAACCTGTCCGCAATAGTTTACTAAATCCTTTACATATTCAGGGTCTGCAACCATATCCATGAATATATCTGTTCCTCTCAGGTGAGATGCCAGTGTAAATGGTCCGCAGATAAGTCCGTATAATGCGGTTTCTTCTCCAATAGCTTCCTTTACTCTTCTCATTGCAGGCAAAATCATCGGTAGTCTCCCTGATTCAGGAGTTGGTATCTTG
>DATESI010000089.1:0-3618 GCA_035270905.1 Anaerovoracaceae bacterium | reverse complement strand
TCAGTAAGACGTCTTACGGATTCTCTAGCATCACGCTCGATAGAGTCTGCATCAAGCTTGGCATTCTTGAGAAGTACCTCTGCACGTCGTTCTGCACTTGCAGAAATGTCGTTCATAAGATTCTTGGCAGCTTCCAAGGTTTCAAGAACGGACTGGTCAGGACTTGTAGTTCTCAGTGCCTGTGCCTTCAGCTCCTCTACCTGGTGCTTAAGTCTCTTGTTCTCTGCCATTAATTTTTCATAGTCCAGAATAATCAGGTCTAGAAAATCATCTACCTCTTCTTCGTCATATCCTTTTTTGCTTCTCGTAAATTCTTTGTTCTCAATATCTAATGGAGTAATCATAATTTATTTCCTTTCATATCAACTAAAAAATCATTCCAATGAGCACGCTTAAAAATCTTGATCCAAATTGCACAACCAAGCAGGCAATTAGAACGGAGAAGTCAATCATTCCTGTATTAAATCTTGACATAAGATTTCTACACGGTGCAACTACAATTTCCGTAAGGTTTACTAATATCTGATATATTTTCCCTAATGTGCTGTATGGATCCTGTGCAAACCAGCTTAGAATTGCTCTTGCACAGAGTAAAAAGGTGATTACATCGCCAAACTTTATTATCGCATCACATATAACGCCAACGATTCCACCATTTTCATAAATTACGCCCATTCATTTACCTCCAAGGGTTTTTACTATTGCTGAAGTCGAATCCTGCTTTGCTTTCTTGTCCTGCGGCAATGTTTACATTCTCTGGTGCAAATATAAAGATGTTGTTTGCTACCTTCTGAACATTTCCATTAAGTGCATACGTTGCTCCACTTAAGAAATCAAAGATTTTTCTTGCAACCTCAGTTTCAAGCTTTTCCAAATTAATAATTACAGGTCTCCTGCCCTTCAAGCTATCTACAAGCTTAGGGCATTCTTCGAAGGCCTTTGGCTCAATCACTACCATCTTAAAAGGATTGGTAGAATTGGCGATTGATACTCTCTTTTCGAAGGAAGATTGTTGAGCTGGCTTGCTTGCTTCTGCTCCAGGAACTGTTGCCCCATATGCTCTTCTGCCATTATCTCTGTTGATCTTCTCTCTTGCTTCCTTGACTTCTTCTTCGGTGATTTCCATATCGTCATCAATTTCTTCAATTCCGATAACCTTTTTTAGCGAATCTGTAAAACCCATTTTTAATCCTCCACCCACATGTTATTATCCACTGTTTCTATTTTTGTTTATATTTTTTTACTTTGAGTAATCTCTTGCACCAAATATTGCAGTTCCTACTCTTATCAAATTAGATCCTTCTTCAACTGCTACTTCAAAGTCGTTGGACATTCCCATTGACAAATATTCGAAGTCAATTCTCTCATTGTCTAGCTTGGAATACTTATCATATAGCTCCTTGACCTTGGCGAAGTAGACCCTCGCATCATCAGGATTATCCTCAAAGGGTGCAATGCACATCATTCCCTTGATGATTATATTAGGACATGTTTCAATAATATCCTCAATCAGCTTGCCTGTTTCCTCAGTTGTAATTCCAAACTTGCTTTCCTCCATAGCTGAATTAACCTGAATAAGAATATTCATCTTAATTCCATGGCTTGCTGCACGCTTGTCGATTTCCTGGGCAAGATGTAATGAGTCTACTGAATGAATCATGTAAACCTTATCTATAATGTATTTTACCTTATTTGTCTGCAGGTGTCCAATCAAATGCCATTTTACTGGCTTAACATGTTCATATTTGTCCATGATTTCTTGAACCTTGTTCTCTCCGATATCTGTAATCCCTGCATCTATGGCCTCGTTCATCTCTTGCGGTGTATGAAGCTTAGTAACAGCTACCAGCAAAACATCCTCTGGCTTTCTACCTGATCTTACTGCTGCTTCAGCCTTTAGCCCCTGGATATACTCAATATTTGTTTTAATTGACATAAATAACGCCTTCTTTCCTTTGGCCTACTGGTCAGATTCTTCTACATTGTTATCATTTTTTATTTTTGCATCCTTTGGAGATTTCAAAATTTCGTCGTAGGTATTAACGGTTTCAACTGTTACACCTTCGCTGTTATAGAAGTATGATTTTTCTATAACTGACCTTTCTCCATCAGTTGCAATTACGCTGATTGGAACGAATATGTATCGCTTGTATTTGTTTTCAACATATACACCCTGCTGTCCGTTCTCCTCTGCGATGCTATCGTTTTCTATAATAAGACCGTTCTTGTCTGAGGTAATAAGGAACACCTTTGCTACCCTATACCTGTCGAATTTTTCGTAATAATTGTTTGTCTCTACTATTACCTGCAGCCTAGTTCCCTGTTTGTTGACAGATTTAACCCAGCCCTTAATGTCCTCATCCTCGAATCCAATTGTAATTCTATTGCCTGGGATATAATTATCCGCCTTAGATGCGTCCACATAGCAGAGCAAATACCATTTGGAGTTGCCAACAATCTTGAATACAGGCTCTCCGCGGACCACAGACTCTCTCATAAGTGACACTACTCCATCTGACTCCACATTGCTGACAGTGTCATAATTAAGGCTCTCCATATTGTCTGGAGTGAACTTGTTTTCGTAGCCATCAACATAATAGCTTACAACTCCCTCATCCTGACTGATGTAGGATGGATTCTTGATTGTATCTCCTGCAAGTCTTGTCAGTATGTCCGTAAACTTGCTGTCTATTTCTCCATCGCTACTACCTGTAATCTCAAGGATGCTTGTCCCTTTTTTTACTAGGGTGTTTTGGTCTATGTATCGGTTTTCTTTGCCACCAGAGGTTGCAAGATAAACCTTTTCGTCTCGAACCAAGTATCCATCGGTCTCATCATAGACACGAAGGCTTCCATATTCTACTGTGTATGTTCCCACCATAGCACCTGTTACCGTTGGAATTACATAAATCACAACGTATAAACAGGCAATTACAAGCAGGTATATAATTATAGTCTTTTTCTTGATCTTATTCATATTAACCTCTGTAATTATTTTACACCAAATAGCGAGTCATTACAACTTTTACTATTCCATTTCTAGTATTTTGTTTAATACTTTTTTTTCATCCTTGGTCAGTTCAATCTCACCCTTGCTTACTCGTCCTGCGTAGTCCCCAAACAAATCTGGTCTGACCTTCCTAGTAAGCATTAAGGACTGCTCGTAATTCCAAAGGTGTATCAGCCTATGATTGCCGTTGGTCAATACCTCTGGCACTGTCAGACCTGCGTACTCTCTCGGCTTGGTGTACTGAGGGCACTCGAGAAGTCCCGAGTAAATTGATTCCTCCGTTGCACATTCCTGGGTGCCAAGAACTCCTGGCACAAAACGAGCTACTGCATCTATCAAAACCATTGCTGGAATTTCTCCACCTGTAAGTACATAGTCTCCTATGGAGATTTCCTCCATGTTGAAGTGATCAATTACTCTCTGGTCAACCCCTTCGTAATGTCCGCATAGTATGCTGACCTCATCAAATGAAGCAATTTCTGCAATCTTTTCCTTAGTCAAGGTCTTGCCTCGCGGCGACATGTAGATAACCTTGTGGCCCTTTTCCTTGGAACCTGCGGCAACGCCCTTTTCCTTGGAACCCGAGTCATCGCCCGCCACCCCAAGGG
>DATESI010000088.1:0-5146 GCA_035270905.1 Anaerovoracaceae bacterium | reverse complement strand
ACGTAAGGGGCCTTTGCATACCGCCAAAAAGCGAGCGCAGCCTTTCCTCATTTACCTGCCTTGGCGGCTTCTTCTTCCTCAAGAACTCTGTAGGCTACTTTGCCAACTAGGGTTTTGGGGAGGGAATCGCGGAATTCTATGCGGCGAGGCATTGCGAACTTGGCAACGCTCTTGCTGCAGTAGGATAGGATTTCCTCTTTGATTTTCTCGCAAGGTTTGAAGCCTGGCTTGAGAACGATGAATGCAACAACCTTTTGGATTTTGAGGTTGTCTGGCACGCCGATTACGCAGCTCATGTGAACATACGGGCTGGCATCCAGCACGTTTTCTATCTGTGACGGATAAACGTTATATCCGCTGGTGACTATCATTCGCTTAATTCGCTGTCTGAAATAGACGAAACCGTCTTCGTCCATCATTCCAAGGTCGCCTGTGTGAACCCACTTCATTCCATCGCCATGGATTCTCAGGGTGTTAGCTGTTTCCTCTGGCTGGTTGATGTACTCCATCATAACCGTAGGGCCTGAGATGCAGATTTCCCCTTCTTCGCCGTAAGGCATTTCTTCGTCGGTTCCAACCTTGACAATCTTGTAATATGTATCAGGGAATGGAAGTCCGATGCTTCCTTCCTTGGCCATATGGGTCGGCGTCAAGCAGCTTGCTGTTACGCACTCGGTGGTTCCGAAGCCTTCTCTAACCTTGATGTGAGCGTTATGGTTCTCAAGGAACTGGTCGAAACGCTTCTTCAGTTCTATGGAAATTGAATCGCCTCCACTGAATACTCCCTTGAGACATGCAAGGTCTACATGGTCAAGACTTGGAAGTCTGAGGAGTGCCTCATAAAGTGTTGGCACACCTGCGATAAAGTTGGGCTGGTGCTTCTTGAGAAGCTTGGCATAGCTCTCTGCGTTGAAGCGAGGGATTAATATACATCTGCCGCCGCTTGCTACCATTGAGTGAATGCTTACTCCAAGGCCAAAGCCATGGAACATTGGCATTACTGCCAGCATTTTGTCACCTGGCTTGAACATTCTGTTGGTGGCAATTATTTGTGCCGCCAGAGCGTTAAAATTAAGGTTTGAGAGGAGTATTCCCTTCATTGTTCCCGTGGTGCCACCGCTGTAAAGAATTACTGCCGGATCCTTATCCACTCTTGACACCTCGTATGGAGCCTTGTAGTGATTGCCACACTTAAGGAAGTTGTTCCACCAAACTATAACCGCATCCTTAGGAACCTTTTGAATCTTGCGTCCCTCTACCATATAGTAGCCCTTTTTCTTAATTGGGCTGAGTACATCCTTGATGCTTGTGATTATCAAGCTTCTTAGAGGTACGTTTTGTCTTATGTTTTCAAACTTGCCGTACATTTGGTCCAGGGTCAGGCAAACTGCACTGCCCGATTCTCTCAGGCAAAACTCGATTTCTTTTTCGCTGGAAAGCGGGTGGACCATGTTGGAAATTGCTCCAATGCGATTAACCGCATAGAACATTACCAAGGTCTGAGGTGCGTTAGGCATACAAATGGTAACGGCTTCGTTTTCCTGAACACCGATTGCCTTGAGGGCTCTAGCACACTCGTTAATTTGTTTCAAGAATACTTTGTATGTAGTCTTGGCACCCATGAAATCATAGGCTATGAAATCGGGATATTTGCTTGCAATGTCTGCAACGGCGTCATACATTGAATCCTGTCTATACTTAAGTGTTGCAGGCACGCCGCCAAGATTCTTAATCCAAGGTGTTTTTACATTAATAGTATAATTGCTGTTTTTTGTATTCGTAGTATCGCTAATGTCTCTGTTCATAATCTACTTCCTCCTTCGCCGGTTGTTCTAATAGCTCCGGATTTTGAAGTAGATATTTTAATAATTTCACTGTCTTGGAGTAATAGTAACCATCTGCAATACGCTCATCTAGGGTTAATCCCAAATCAAGAGTTTCACGCATTTCTACATTGCCCTTTTCGTCATAAAATGGGCTCATTTTCTTTTCACCAATTATTACAAAGATGGAGCTTGTACCCCAGTTTGACAGGTGGTGATAGCCTGACTTGAGTCCTATGGATCCAAGGTTGGTAATAAATACTGAGGCGTAATTTGGATCTTCCTTTACAAGGAAATTTGGAACCCTCCCATAAAAATCAAGGGTGTGCAATATCCACATTACGAAGCTCAAAATTGGCCTTGGCAGCTTGCAAAGCATATCCATGCCTGCTGTTGAGTTGTCCACCTTATCTTCCTTGCCTCTGTAGGTATCAATGATCTCAAAGATTTTGTTATGCACTGTGTCGATGGTTGTGTTTTCATCAAACTCCACAAAGGCAAGTGCCTCTCCTCCTTCATCGCTAAACTCCTTCTTCACAACGAAGGAAAGTGTTAGCTTGTTCCTCTGATAAATTCTGCGACCCTGGATGAATCTGTTCATCTTAGGTCTTAGGGTTACGGTTTTGACCAATGCCGCTGCAAGAACCTGAAATGTCTTATAGGCATATTCCGGATTCTCAGCATTCTTTCTTTCCAAATACTTGTTTAGATTCGTTAAATCAATTCTTTCGCTGATAAATGCTTCATTATCGGCTCTGTTGGGATACAGATAGGGCATAAATTGGTGAAGGGAATCAAGTTCTCTAAGCCATCTTCCATCTCTTCTGTCTCCCCAGCGTTTTTTCTGTTCCATTTAATCCTATTCCTTTTCTTTTCTGTGACTGTGTGTGTTGGTTTTTATTTTGACTTAAATATTTTCCAGTACTTACTGTACATGTCGTCCTGCTCAGGTGTTAGACTCTTGAGAACCTCACATCTTGCCATTACATCCTTGCTTGGGAATAACGCTCCGTTGTTTCTGGTTTCCTCGTCCATCATTTCGATTGCTCCTGTATTTGGAGTACTATATGTGAGATATTCGAAGTTCTGATATGCAACCTCAGGTCTACACATGAAGTTAATCCACGCCTCAGCGTTTGCCTTGTTGGCAGCAGTCTTAGGAATTGCCCATGCATCTACGAAAAGCTCCGAGCCTTCCTTTGGCACTACGAAATCAAGATTAGGGTTTAGCTCCTGACTATATAGAACCTCGCCGTTCCAAACAACGCCGATATCTGCGGATTCGTTGATAAGCAAATCTCTTGCTGAATCGTTTACATATTTATATACTAAAGGCTTCTGCTTGATTAGATAATCAGTGGCTGCCTTAAGCTCCTTCTCACTTGTAGTGTTAAGTGAATATCCAAGGGCCTTTTCGCCTACCATAATAGTGTCTCTAAGGCTATCCTGCATAACAATAGTTCCCTCGTACTTTTTATCCCAAAGGTCCTTCCAGCTTGTAATGCTACCCTTTTCTATCTTGGCAGTATTGTACATGATGCCCGCAGTTCCCCAGGTATGAGGTACTGAATATTTGTGTCCTGGATCATATCCATCTACCATAGCAAGGTATTCCTCACCGATGTACTTGATATTTGGAATATTGTCATAATCAATCTCTGCAAGAAGGTCGTTCTTAATCATCTTCTCAACCATGTAATCTGATGGACAAATTACATCATACTGTGCCGAGTTTGCCTCGATTACCGGATACATTTCCTCGTTAGTGTCATAAACATCGTATACCACCTTAATACCTGTCTCTGATTCAAACTGTGCAATCAAATCAGTGTCGATGTAGTCGCCGAAGTTATAAACATATACCTCTCCATTTTGACCAGTAGTTCCGCCGTCGCCGCAACCAGTAAATCCAATGCTAATGCCCAGCACGAGCACCAAGCTCAGGGCCATAGTAATTATCTTTTTCATTATCGTTCTCCTTTTCCTCAATATGATTTTCACATTGCCAAGGGGCAATCTATCAACTCTAGCGTTTGTCACGCGTAGATATAATATTCGAAATAACTAGTACCACCAGCACCACCACGAAGATTACGGTGGAAAGTGCGAAAAGTGTAGGTCTAATGCCCACCTTTACCTGGCTATAAATCAAAGTCGAAAGGGTGTTAATCCCAGCTCCTCTAGTAAAGTGGGTTACAACAAAGTCGTCTACGGACATGGTGAAGCTGAGCAAAAATCCGGAGATTATTCCCGACTTGATGTCCGGCAAGACTACCCTAAAAAATGCGTAAATTGGTGTTGCACCAAGGTCAAGGGCTGCCTCGTAGGTTGTGTGTTCCATCTGAGAAAGCTTAGGCCTTACGGATAAAATCACGTAAGGTATGCAAAAGGTTATATGTGCTAGAAGCACTGTTCCCCAGCTTAAGGTAACCCCGAAGGCAAGAAATGCAAGGAGCAATGAAATACCCGTTACTATATCTGCATTCAAAAGTGGAATGTTGTTAAATCCCATAATTACATTTTGGGTCTTATTTCTCATGGCCTGCATACCGATGCATGCCGCCGTACCGATAATCGTTGCCGCCAGTGCTGCACATAATGCAATGGTAAAGGTGTTCCATAGGGCCTCCATTATCATCTCATTGCCGAACATTTCCTCGTACCACTTGAGAGAAAATCCTGTCCATACAGACATGGATTTGCTTTCGTTAAAGGAAAGCACCATCAGGGTCGCTATAGGTAAATAGAGAAATATTATTATTATTACTAAATAGAATACTTTTAATACGCCGCCTACACTGCCTCCGCCTTGCTTACCTGCAATGGCCTTGGAAGTAGATATGACCTTATCTTTGAGTCTCATCATAGCATTGCACCCTCCCCATCCTTATCGTATTTGGTGAGAAGTGCCATGCTGAGCACAATGAATATCATCATGACCAGAGACAATCCGGCTCCCAGATTCCAGTTGGAGCTGACGGTAAATTCCTGCTCAATTATGTTACCTATCAAGTTAATTTTGCCGCCGCCCAGCATGTTGGAAATTACAAAGGTTGTAAGTGACGGTACGAAAACCATGGTCACTCCGCTGGCAATCCCGGGGATGCTAAGTGGTAATAAAATTTTGAACAAAACATTTGCCTTACTTGCCCCTAGGTCGTAGGCTGCTTCTACTATGCTGTGGTCGATTTTGACCAGGGTATTGTAGATTGGCAGCACCATGAAAGGCAAAAAGTCGTAAACCATGCCAAGTACAACGGCACTTGGAGTATTGATTATCTCAAGTGGCGGAAGGTTAATCATCTCAAGAAAATTATTGAGGA
>DATESI010000087.1:0-5676 GCA_035270905.1 Anaerovoracaceae bacterium | reverse complement strand
TAATAAATCAGAATTAAATGTTAATTGGCGGATTACACATATAATCAACATACACTAAGGGTTGAACTAAAACAGAAGAATTTAGACTACTCTACTGAACCTTTTTTCAGGAGGCGATATTAGTATGGGGAAGAAATACGAAACTTTCAGAGATAACAATGTGTTATTGAATGCGAGTGAAGAGTATTGGATACACACGTCGGATATGTCATTCGTCAAAGACAAAAACGGCGTTTATTTGCGTGCTTCGAAACCATTTACCAAGATGGTCGGCAAGGCAGAACCTAGGGAAATAATAGGTAAAACTGACCTAGAAATTTTCGAGGATAGGGCATTAGCAGAGCGTTACATTAAGGACGACCAGGAGCTACTTAGAACAGGGGTGCCTCTCAAAAACTTTGTTGAGCCAATTGTATCCGAAACTGATAGGCCAAAGTATGGCTTGACATCCAAATACATACTTAAGGACGAGAATAATGAGCCAATAGGAATACTGGGAATCGGCAAGGATATTACCGTAGAATACGAAGCTAAGCAGTCCTATGAGCGAGAGCTTAGGACATTGTTCGATTTGCCAGAGGATGCACTGATAGCAGGGCTTTTTGACATTACCTCCTGGCGTGTAATAGATATACGTTATAGAGATGAATATAACAACATTGTTTCCAAGGCTGGTACAGTTGACGAATACTTTACGAATATTATTGATTCCATAGTTGAGGATCAGGCCGTTAGAGATTACTTCAACAGCATGTCGGCTCAATATTTGATGAAGCAATACAGAAGTGGCAAAAGAAACAAGTCTTTGGAATACATTCGCATAATGCCTGATGGCAAGGAAAGATGGGTTCGCGATGAGTTTCATTTCCTCCTTGACCCAACTACTGCACATTTGACTATGGTGGTGGTTCTGCGAGATATTGACAAGAAAAAGCGGGAGTATAGCTCCTTGCTTTATGCTGCAGAAAGAGATTCCATAACATCACTACTAAACCACGATACCACATTCAAAACCATACAGGAATACATCGAAAGTGCAAAGGGACCACAGGCGCTATTCATGATAGACCTTGATAACTTCAAGCAAATCAACGATAGCTTCGGACATCAATGCGGCGATGAAGTTCTATCAACCGTAGGAGATGTGCTTGAGAAAGCCTTTAGAGCTACGGATATAGTTGGCCGTCTTGGCGGCGATGAATTCATGGCACTAATGAAGAACGCCCCATCCACAGATATCGTAATAAAGAAGGCGGCAGAATTGGTTGCGGCACTTCAGCTCTCATCAAGAAGCGAAGGTAACGTTCTGGAAGTGACCACCAGCATGGGTGTAACCATCTTTGAAGGCGGAACTAAGGATTTTCAGACCATATATAGCGAGGCAGATGCGGCACTTTACAAGTCCAAGAGAGCAGGGAAGAATAGATTTACAATCCATGGACACGAAGGTGAAGACGGCAATGGACAAGCCTCAGAGCTTACCTTTGAGAATGTAGATATAGTCCAGCTCCAAACACTTATGGAGTATATGGATGGCGGAATTGTTATGGCCGAGGTCACCGATGAAATCCATATTACATATGTAAGCCCTAGCCTGTTCAAGTCATTCAGACATACTCAGGAGAAGGGCAAGGATCTAAAGCAAAGCCTGCTTGAACCAATTATGAAAGAGGATTTGGAAGGGCTCAATGAGGCTGCCCTCAGTGCAGTCAAGAGCGACGAGGTGATAGATTATTCATATAGGACCATAGAACACGGCCAGCTGGAGTGGAGAAATATAAGAATAAAGAGTATTCCAGACCAGGGCGACGGAGTAGATAGGTTAGTTGCAGTTGTTACAGACATTACAGAATTACAGCGTGCAACAGAGAACCTAAGACTGACAGAAGAAAAATATAGAATTGCAGTTGAGAAGGCTTCAAGAGAAAAGTACCAGGCCCTTGAGATGCGTTACAAGCATCAAGAGAATATCCTTAAGGTTTCCGAGAAGGATTACCTTACAGGGCTACTTGGTGTGCAGGCCTTCCACAGGAAGGTTCGCGAAATACTCGATGAGAACCCTAAGACTAAGTATGCAATAATAAGATTTGATATCAATAGATTCAAGGTATATAACGATGTTCGTGGAACTATGGCAGGTGACGAGCTACTCAAGTGCATTGCCGAAGCCCTCATGGAGCGTAGCGATAACATTGAGCTGGCGGCAAGACTTGAATCGGATCATTTTGCAATACTGGTTAAGGACGAGCAGACCATAATGCATGAAGCCGAAAGGTTGCTTTTGGAGTGGCCATCACAGCATACCAATGACTTCAAGATTTCTTTTGCAATAGGAATATATCGCATCACTCAGCCATCATTAGATGTAGCATTCATGTGTGATAGAGCCTTAATTGCCCAAAATACAATTAAGAGCAACCATGACACCAAGCTTGCGTATTACGATTATACAATGCGAGACAGCCTTCTGGAGGAGCAGCAGCTTATAAGCGAAATGGAGAAGGCAATAGAGGAGGAACAATTTGTTCTATACTTCCAACCTCAGGTCAACTACGAGGACGGTTCTCTTATCGGAGCGGAAGCTCTAGTTAGATGGGACCACCCGACCAGAGGGTTGCTATCACCAGATTTGTTCATCCCACTTCTTGAGCAGAACGGCATGATTACCATGCTTGATGAATATGTTTGGGAGCGTTGCTGCAGATATATCCATGATTGGGTTGCTAAACACAAGGAGGTTAGAAACCTATCAGTTGCTATGTCAGTCAATGTTTCTAGACTTGATATTTATGATTCAAGACTGTGTGACAAAATGAAGGAGCTGGTGAAAAAATATGACCTGGAGCCTTCCATGATTAGCCTTGAAATTACAGAGTCAGCATACATGGAAAATCCGACGGTGCTCATCGATATGGTTAAGGAGCTACAATCATCAGGCTTCTCCGTTGAGATGGATGACTTCGGAAGCGGATATTCATCCCTCAATACCCTTAAGGATGTATATGTTGATATTCTTAAGCTGGATATGAAATTCCTAGAAAGCGGCGAGGATAACGCCCGCGGTGGCAATATAATCAATTCAATAATCCGTATGGCTCCTTGGCTTGAGCTTCCGATTATTGCAGAGGGTGTAGAGACCAAGGCACAGGCAGATTATCTCAAGAGCCTAGGCTGCATTTACATGCAGGGATATTACTTCTCGCGTCCTATGCCAGCGGATGAATTCGAGGAGCTACTTATAGGCGAGGCAATCCAGCCAATAAACAGATATAAAGATACCAACGTAGAGGGAATGGCGGCCTTTTGGGATCCATCAGTCCAAACCGCCCTTTTGTTCAACAGCTTTGTTGGCGGTGCGGCCATTATGGAATACACTGGGGGAAGACTTGAGGCCTCTAGGGTAAATGATAATTACTATACTACCCTCAATACAACCAGAGCACGATATAAGGCATTACAGAAGGATGCTCTTGCGGCATTTGATGAAGAAAACAAGACCAAGCTGGTTGCCGAAATAGAGAAAACTATAGAAACAGGAGAGGAAACGGGCTGCGAGGTTTGTGCCAAGGCAAACACTGCATTTGATTGCAGATGGATGAACATTAAGCTACGTGTATTGGCAAGAAATCTAGAGAGCTCAATTCTATATGTTTCTGTTGAGAACATTGATGAACGTAAGCTTCTAACCCTTGAAAAGGAACAAGATGCAGAGCGTTCAAGATTACTTATGCAGAACACAGGCTCAAGCTTCTTCGATTATGACTGCAAAACTAAGACCTTGCAGTATCAGGTTTACCGTCGAGATAAGGGCTTGCAAAAACGAACAGCAATGGACTGCACTGTTAAGGGATTGACCGGCAGAACCCTTCCAAGGGAGGGAGCTGAAACTATTGTCACTGTTATGACAATAGCGACCAAGGCTCACATTGAAGGTGAGGTTGAATTCCGTGCCAACCTATGGGATACAGGAATGCGTTGGTGCAGAATGAGATATACAAGTGTAGAGGATGACGATGGAATACCATATCGCATTGTTGGACAAATTGACGACATACAGGATCTTAAGGAAAAGGCTATGCTGGCGGATTCAATTCGTAACAAGCTTAAGACCACAGCAAGGTCCTATCCATACAATGATGTGATAGTTAATGAGGTATTCAGCATATTCTACGATGCGGAGGATACAGTTGCTGCTATCGAAAGGACACTGGCACTACTAGGCAAATTCTTCGGTATCAGTCGTGTATATATTTTCGAGGACACTGAGGATCATCAGGCTGTGTGCAACACCTTCGAATGGTGTGCGCCAGGAATCCCACCAGAAAAGGATAGTTTGCAGAATTTGTCCTATGAGTTCCTTGGCGGAAGAGAAATATATGTAACTCATTTTGATGAGGGAGGAACCTTCTACTGCCCTAATCTAGATGCTGTGCCACCGAGCTTCAAAGAAATACTAGAGCCGCAGGGTATTATCACAATGCTTCAATGTGCAATCAAGGTGGATGGCATATTTACAGGTGTTGTGGGCTTTGACGAATGTGTCAAGAATCGTCCATGGACTGACGAACAGGTAGGAACCCTAATGTTCGTATCGAGAGTTCTAGGGGCTCATCTTTTGAGGCTCCGTGCATTAGACAAATAAGCAGAGCCGGGCAATAAACAGAGCCGGGCAAAGGACTATACCCCTGCCGCAGCAGACCTGCTGCGAGATACACCCTTACCCCGAAACCCAAAGGGCAACCCTTGGAATGAAAATTCCACGGTTGCCCTTTTTTCTTGTCCCAAACCCTTGAAATCAGCCAGTCTACGGCATCAAAAACTTTTTTGAAAAAACTATTGACAAACTGTGCTAACTGTATATATTGTATATGTACAGATTAATCAGTAAAAAAAGGGAGGCATACTTTGGAGATTTATATCAGCAATTCGAGCAACCAACCAATATATGAGCAGATTTATACGCAAATCAAGAATCATATTATTGCGGGGAAACTCAGCGAGGGTGACCCTTTGCCGTCCATCAGGGGCTTGGCCAAGGACCTTAGAATCAGCGTCATCACTACTAAGCGCGCGTATGATGAGCTGGAGCAGGACGGGTTTATTTATACTATTGCTGCGAAGGGGTGCTTCGTGGCGGGGCGGAATGTGGAGCTTATCAGAGAGGATAATCTGAAGAAAATCGAGGAGCACATGCTTGAGATTGAAAGGCTTGCGGCGTCCTGCAATGTGACCAATGACGAATTAATAGAGATGTTCAACTTACTTATAAGGGAGGATTAGAGTAATGAGTAATAATGCGCTGGAGCTAAAAAACGTTACTAAAAAATACGAAAGATTTACGCTGGATAATATCAGCTTCGACTTGCCAAAGGGATGCATTATGGGGCTTATCGGGGAGAACGGGGCCGGCAAAAGTACAACAATAAATTTGATTATGAATACTCTGGCAAGAAATGCTGGGGAAATTAAGGTCTTGGGATGCGAGAGTAGCTCGCGGGAGTTTAACCAGATTAAGGAAAGAATAGGTGTGGTTCTTGACGAGGCATACTTTCCTGAGGTTATCACGCCTTGCGAGGTGAACAAGATAATGGCTAAGACATATGCCAATTGGAGCACGGATACCTTCTACAATTATATCGAGGAGTTTCGTCTGCCGGAGAAGCAGAGGTTCAAGGA
>DATESI010000086.1:0-2215 GCA_035270905.1 Anaerovoracaceae bacterium | reverse complement strand
GGGCTGTTCGCCCATTAAAGAGGTACGCGAGCTGGGTTCAGAACGTCGTGAGACAGTTCGGTCCCTATCCGCTGTGGGCGTTGGAAATTTGAGTGGAGCTGTCCTTAGTACGAGAGGACCGGGATGGACATACCTCTGGTGCACCAGTTGTTCTGCCAAGGGCATAGCTGGGTAGCTACGTATGGACGGGATAAGCGCTGAAAGCATCTAAGTGCGAAGCCCCCCACAAGAATAGATTTCCTCCATTTTAATGGTAAGACCCGTGAGAGACTATCACGTTGATAGGTCGGAGGTGTAAGTGCAGTAATGTATTGAGCTGACCGATACTAATAGGTCGAACGCTTGACCAATGGTTTCAAGAATGGAAGATAAGTATTTGATACAACATATTCAGTTTTGAGGGTACAAACCCTTAAAAATTGCGAAGGATTTTATGTTTAATGCAAGTAGCAAGCATAAAAGACAAGCAAGTAATTAAATCCGGTGACTATAGCGAGGAGGTCACACCTGTTCCCATCTCGAACACAGTAGTTAAGCTCCTTAGCGCTGATGATACTTGGCGGGCAGCTGCCTGGGAAAGTAGGACGTTGCCGGTTTTAATTTTATCAAAAAGACTATCGATTGATAGTCTTTTTTCGTTGTATTAATGTCTCTACTTTTCGAAAGTACGGAAATGCACCTTTTGAAGGTGCTTTTTTTTAGCAGATTTTATTGTCCAAAAATGTAATCAATGAAGGCGACTTTCTTCTATGTTTTATAGAAACTTTGTGGTACAATTAATGTGTATAGTTATGCGAACCACAAACTTGAGAAGGGGGTAAAGGTAATGGCAATAATGACAGTATTAAAAATCGTTTTTTGTGTTTTACTTTGTGTTCCCTTGGGTTGGGTCATGGTTAATCTATTCAACAAGATAGCAGACGAGCTGACATCCAAAAAGCAGTGAAGCTGGCACGAATATGCAGGAAGACAAGCATAAGACAATCAAATAAACATGAGATAACCAAATAAGCATAAGACAATCAGGTAAGCGATAAGGAAGGCACTATGTATAAAGGAATTTTTATTACAATTGAAGGTGGCGACGGCTCTGGCAAATCAACTCAGGTCAATAATATCAAGAAGTACTTCGAGGGTAAGGACTATGAGGTGGTGTATACTAGAGAACCAGGTGGCACCAAGATAGGTGAAAAAATCAGGGACATCATACTGGACAAGAACAATATTGAAATGGACAATATGACGGAAGCTCTGCTTTATGCTGCATCAAGAGCTCAGCATGTGGCTCAGGTTATTAAGCCTGCACTTGAGGATGGCAAGGTTGTTATTTGTGATAGGTTCATAGATTCCAGCATTGTATATCAAGGCTATGGAAGGCAGCTGGGTGACTGCGTAACGACTATTAATGAGTTTGCAGTTGCAGGATGTATGCCCGATTTGACTCTTTTGCTGTTGCTTGATCCCGCTGTAGGCAAGAATAGAATCAGAGTGGACCAGCAGGATAGGCTGGAGCTGGAAAAAATAGAGTTTCACAACAGAGTTTACGAGGGATATCAGCTTTTGCTTGCGAAGTATCCAGATAGAGTTGTTGCAATCAATGCCAACACCAATATTGAAACCATCAGAGATGAGATTTATCGTGAGCTGGATAGGGTTTTAGAGTTTGGGCGATAAGGCCAGAATTACTGAGATTTGGCATGAAATAATAGATAAAGAAATAGAGGTTAGAGAATGTCATTACAGGAGTGGAAACCGTATTTTTCACTTGCGGATAAAATTTCAAAGACTATCATAGGCGGAAATATTTCTCATGCGTATATTATTGAGGGTGACTCATATATAGACAAGGAGCGCTTTGCCAAGGACTTTATTAAGGCCATTGTGTGCAAGGAAAGCCCAGGGCTTGGGTGCGACATATGCATAGATTGTCAAAAGATAGACCACGACAACTTTGAGGACCTTCTTTGGGTTAGACCTGATGAGCTGTCTGTAAAGGATGAGCAAATAGGTAAGCTGCAGGAAAGCTTGATGAAAAAGCCCAACGGCATGCGAAACTTCGCAGTAATTGCCAGGGCAGACACAATGACAGCCCATGCACAAAACAGATTACTCAAGACATTGGAGGAGCCAATCCCTGGAACGGTAATTGTCCTTTTGTCAGAGAATAGGGAAAATCTAATGCAAACAATCAAGTCGCGTTGCATTATGTATAGAT
>DATESI010000085.1:0-5628 GCA_035270905.1 Anaerovoracaceae bacterium | reverse complement strand
TCACGACCTTATCCACACTTGTGCTTTCGTCATGAGATATATTTTTGATGTTGAGGGAAATGGTTCCACCCTCATTTGTGAATTTAACAGAATTGTTAAGTAGGTTCATCATTATCTGCTTAGTACGCAATGGGTCTACCCAGTATTGAAGACCCTTTACATGCTTAAACCTCGGATACACAAAGCTGATATTCTTGGCTTCAGCAATTGGTCTAATCATATTGATGCATGAATTCAAAATATCCTCAGCATATACCCACTCCTGCTGCAATGCCATCGTGCCTTCTTCTATTCTACTCATGTCCAGCACATCGTTAAGAAGTCCAAGGAGATAATTGCTGGAGGTGTCAATTTCGCGCAAATATCCCGAAATCTCTTCTATATCTATCGAGCCTTCAGCCAGCTTAGTCATGCCCATAATTGCATTCATAGGTGTTCTTATTTCGTGACTCATCTGTGCAAGGAAGTTACTCTTAGCTCTGCTTGCAGCAGTTGCTTCCTTCATAGCAATCTCAAGAGCCTTCTTCTGTCGTTGCTCTTCCTCATACAAATCCGTGATGTCACGTCTTACTATAACGACATCTTCCTTCCGTTCATCAAGGTAGGACACCCATGTCATCTTCCTGCGAATATTGCCATCCTCTGATGGTCTACGGTATGTTACATTGATGCTATTTACTTGATTAAGCATCTGTCTCATATAGTCCAAATCGAGGAACCTAAGGCACCTTTCCTTATCCTCCTCCACTACGTTGCTTGCTACAAGCTTAGTATAGGCCACATCATGGTCGTATTCCTGCATGTACTCCTCAAGTTGATACATTTCCATAGCCTTGATTACTCTGCCCTTATGAGTTGCAAGATTTACAATAGCAATAAATTCATACTCCTCGCTTATTAGGCTATCTATTGCCTGTTTTCGTTTTCGCTCTGCATCAATATCATAGGAATATTCATATAGGAAAATATCGCCTGAAGAAGGGTCTTGCAACACGTCTAAGGTGTTTCTCACCCAAAGAATTATGCCGTCGGTCATTCGACGCAAGAACTCCATCTCAAACTTAGTCTCACCATGCTCATATGAATTGATTAAATACGGTGCATTATGAAGCCTAAGGAAATATTCCTTCGCATCATTTTCTATAACAGATTGGGACGCCTTATGAGCAGCCATACCATACTCCATGCCCTCACTTACGATTGGAGCATTGTCTCTAGTCTTTTTGTGATATAAAATCACACCTTTAGTAAGGTTGGTAACTACATAGCTCATTAGATTTTCTTGGTGTATAAATGGTTTTTGGAGCTCAAGGTTTACCCTTGCTTCTAGTGCCTTTTCTGTATCAATAGGCTGAGCAGTGCAAATTGTCAATGGTTTATCCCGTTCATCCAAGATAACAGTATTAAACCTGAAGCGAATCCAGTGTTCTGTCCTATCCACATAATAAATTTTGCAATCAAATTCGACCTGCTTTTCTCCATCCTTGATTTTTTTCACGTTGTCCCTATAGGTTTGCTCAAATTCAGGAAGGATAAATCCTAATTCAAGTATTGATTCGGGATAGTTATCTATAAACTCAGATAGCCCAAACTGCTCCCTCAAATTCTTATAGCAATGCACGCTGTCAGTCTCTGTGTCAAATGTCCATATAAACATATCTGCAAAATTTGAAGCTGCTTCCGTTATGGCTTCACTCCTGCGTAGCATTTTCTCTGTTTGATTGATATAATCCTTATTGTTTTGCTCAATCATCATATTACATCTGCCTCCATCAAAGCACGGGAAACAACTCTCTGAATAGCATCAATCTGTGGTGGAAGATAAATCACGCCAAAGATTTTTAGCTCCAATGCCTCTCTAACCTGTTCCATATGGCCTTCCCTGCATACCGCAATAATCGGCATAGTCTCACCTCCACCGTGACGCAAGATATACTGATAGAATTCCTCCGAATCGCCAGCAATCTTTTTTTGCATATCAAGACAGATAACGCTGATTCGTTCGGAATACTTATGGAATGCCTGCTGAAGCTCACGATAGCTTGTAATACTTAAGAATGCTGCATCCTCCCCATATGAAAGAGCAATAGCTGGATAGATTTGTGAATCGGATCCACAAATCAATATAATCGGTTTCAAATCATCAAGAACAGGTGGAACCTTCTCACCATAAACGATTATCTTGCCCTTGCCCGTTCTCTTTGCCTCATATAGGGCTTGGTCTGCACGAGCAAACAATGTATCCATGGTGTCATTAGAATCAGAAAAAGCAACCCCTATGCTAACGCTCACATTGATGTGAAGCTCCTTGGCACAATCTAGGGTTATACCCTTAATGATTTCTCCTGCCTTTCTCTTGGCAATATCGTGATTTTGAACCTTAGTCATGAGCACAACAAACTCGTCCCCTCCGAACCTACCGATTACATCGGTTTTTCTGAAGGCACAAGTAAGCTCCTCGGCAACGTGTCTTATAACACTGTCACCTGCTAGATGACCGTAAACATCGTTGATTTCCTTGAAATTATCAATATCAATAACAAGCAACGCCTCCATTGCCTCCTGGGTTGATGCTATAACCCTAGAAGACAGGTCATTAAATGCCATCTTGTTAAGTAGCTTAGTCATTGAATCTATTTCTGATTTGTTTTCGTATACTTTGGCCACTGAATCAAATATTGAGCTTTCACGGCTTATAGTCATTACATGATTGACTCTTGCTAATATAACCTCCTTAATGAAAGGCTTGGTTATATAGTCGAAGGCACCTGCTCTGAAGGCCTCCACCTGATCCTCGGTACTGCTATCTGCCGTAATCATAATCTTTGGAATTGCACTTAGGGCATTATTTTCCTGACAATATTTTAGGAATTCCATTCCACTCATGCCATCCATAACATTGTCAACGAGAATTAGTCTTACCTTGCTCATATTGTGCTTGAGATAAGCCAAGCCCTCCTCTGCGTTTTCGCAGGTTACTATATAGTATAGATCCTGAAGATTTTCCTTGAGAATAGTTCGGTCCATCTCTGAATCATCTATTACCAGAATCGTTACATTGTGCTGTGGAACAACATCATTAGCCGTGATTTTATTTGCCACGTTCGGTGCTGAGTCCTCATTATACACATATTTTTTTTCATATTCATCCTGAGGTATAGGCCTAGAATAGTAGAAGCCCTGCACGCAGTCACATCCTGCACCCTCTAGGAAGTCCCTCTGTCTTCTAGTTTCTACACCTTCGACTACCACGGACATTCCCAGCCAGTTTGCCATCTTGATAACACATGCTAATATTATTTCTGCACGACCAGTCTCCTCCATAACAGGCAAGAACTTCATATCCACCTTTAGGACATCAACCTCGATTTCCTTGAGTGTATTCAAAGAGGAATACCCGCTTCCGAAGTCGTCCATAAGTATTGTGAAGCCTGCTTCATGTAATGAATGAATGGTTTCCTTAAGCAAATCAGGATTAGTCATATATGCACTCTCTGTAACCTCTAGCTGAAGTAGTGATGGTGCAATATTATATTTTTTTACAAGGTTCGTCATTAGACTTGTTAGCTCTGGGTTATACAAGCTAATTCTAGAAATATTCACTGATACAGGTGATGGAAGTCTGCCTGTCGCACACCAATCTCTTAGCATTCTGCAGGTTTCCTCCCAAACGTAGTAATCAAGCTTAGATATGAAACCGTTCTTTTCGAATACAGGAATGAACTCACCCGGTGACACAAGTCCCTTAATCGGGTGTTTCCATCTTACGAGAGCCTCCGCACCGCAGGCATGCTCCGTTTAGAGATTAAACTTTGGCTGCAAATACACTACAAACTGCCTTTCATCAAGAGCAGTTTGTATTTCCTTGATGATGTTAATCTCGGAGGAAAGCCTTTTCCCTGCCTCGGCATCATAGAATGCCAGATGGGTCTCGTACTGATCCTTGCACTTCTGAGCAGCAATAGCCGAACGCAAATAAAATTCATCTACACTCAGCTCTGGCTCGTCTATTATGTATACTCCCGCTGATATTTCCAGCTGATAATCCTTGCGGTATTCAGTCAGACGTTTTTGAATAAGTTCGCCCTCGCCCAAAAGTTTGTCTCTATCTCCGTCATACGCAAGGCAGGCACAAAAAACATCGCCATTCATTCGGCCGTATGTACAAAGAGAATATATTTCGGCAACCTCTCTTATGCAATCTGCAAAAACTCGTAGCAATCTATTTCCCTCTTCTTCGCCGAAGGAGGTATTGAACAGGGCAAAATGATCAATGTCCACACGAACAAATATGAATTGCTTGTCTGGATTTTTATCAATCATCTTCCTTGTATTTGAGAACATTTTTTCTCTATTATGAAGTCCTGTCAGGCTGTCATGCTCTGACATGTGCTGCATTTTTTCGTAGGTAATTACCTGACTACGAGCGATGGCATTTCGCAGCCTGGTATATAGGACCTTGGCATTATATGGCTTGGTGACATAGTCCCACGCACCAGCCTCCAAAACCCTTTGCTCGGATTCGTCATCACTATTTCCAGTGGTAACAATAACGGGTAAGTCTGTTATACCCTCACTTGTAAGCTTCGCCAAAAGCTCATACCCATCCATAATAGGCATAACTAAATCAAGCAATATCGCTGATATTGTTTCTCTATTTTGGGAAATAATATCCCAAGCACTTTGACCATCTGAGGCTTCTTTGATTACGTAGGTATCCTTAAGAATATTTTTTACGATTTCTCGGTTTACTCTCTCATCGTCTACTATTAGAACCACTTGTCCATTACTCATATGAACCTCCTTGCATTGATTCCATAAAAAGGATAATATTGACTTTCGTCTGTCGGCAGACATTTTATACCATAAATATAGGCCCTGTATTAGGGCCAATATTTTTTCTTGATGACCTTAATTTTCTATGTATTTTCTTAGCATTTGGTTGTATTCTTCGAATAGGGAGAATACCCAATCCTCTTGAAGCTTGTCAAAATCTGAATGCATTAGGAAAGTTGCATTTTGCATGAGTCCGTTGAAGTTTGTAACTACTAGCAGCGTTACCTTCTTTGGATCTATATCGCTGCGAATGGACCCGTCCTTGATACCTAGCTCAACATTGGCAGTAATAATATCACCAATTTCACGACCTAGATTAGCCTCCCTGAAGCCCTTAAGTAGCCCTCGTCTCATAGCAATTAGCATAGCTTCTACGAAGAGTATTGCACCCTCTGAATCCCGCTTGTAGAATTCAACCTGAGAATTCATGAATCTCATAAGCTTATCAAGACCATTCAGGCCTTGGGTATCAAGCTTGTAGTATTCCTCAGCAAAATCTTTATATACATGTTCCAGTATTCTTATAGACGCTTGTCCAACAAGCTCATCCTTTTGTGCAAAATATCTATGCAGTGTTCTTGTTGATACTCCTGCCCTTGCAGCAACATCTGTTATCTGAATGCTACCGCAGTTATTTTCGCGATGGCAGCTTATGGCTGCGTCCAAAATATCGTTGATTAATTCTTCCTTGTTCCTTCTTCCCATACTTTCTCCTTTACATATTTATGCTATTAATTCGATGTGGAAGTAGTATACTCACACATCGTATCATACACTGTACCAATATTTTAC
>DATESI010000084.1:0-2962 GCA_035270905.1 Anaerovoracaceae bacterium | reverse complement strand
TCCATGTCCAAGGAATCAGCCCCCAATCAATTGCGTTAACTAAAAAGTATTTCGTATTGTGCCAG
Source organism: Anaerovoracaceae bacterium (assembly GCA_035270905.1). Classification (GTDB taxonomy): domain Bacteria; phylum Bacillota; class Clostridia; order Peptostreptococcales; family Anaerovoracaceae; genus JAVXAG01. The sequence continues at coordinate 2,897 of DATESI010000084.1, read as the reverse complement.
TCATGCCCGCCACATCCTATTTTACATCATTAATATCCTTCACAGTTCTGTGAAAATCGCTTTTGATGTTGTTCTTATCCTCCGGCGACATCCACTTATATGCACAGTAGCCCGCCGTTCCCGCAGCCGCTAGCATAACAATGTCCTTAGCTAATTTATTCATAAAAACTTTCCCCCTTACTCGAAAAATTATATTCCTAGTATGCCGCAGGGTGAGCCCTTTTATGCATTGAAATTATTCAATAAATCCTCCGCCGATTACAATATCACCGTCGTAGAATACGATGGATTGCCCCGGAGTTGCTGCCCTTTGAGGCTCCTCGAAGATGGAGGAAATGCTGCTGCCGCAGCAGTGGATTTGGGCTGGGGACGGTTTGGCAGCGTAGCGAATCTTGGCGGTGATGTTTTTCCCTTCGTAGCCCTCCGGGAACTCCTCTCCCGAGGTTGCTGGGAAGAAGTTGTTATTCGATTTTATCTCTTTTTTGAAGAGGGTTTCATTGTCACCCAGCGTTACTGTGTTGTCACCCTGGTCAATTTTCGTTACAAATACAGGCTTGCCGAAGGTAATTCCAAGACCCTTGCGTTGACCGATAGTATAGTTAATAAGACCGTTGTGCTTACCTAGAATATTCCCCTCAGAATCAACGAAATTGCCCTTTTGCGGGGCGAAACCCTTCTTTTGGATAAACTGTACATAGTCTTCCTTTTTTTCGTCAATAAAGCAGATTTCCTGGCTGTCCTTCTTGTCCGCATTGATGAGATGCTTCTCCCTGGCAAGCTCCCTTGTTTCTTCCTTGTTCTCAATATCCCCCAGTGGGAATATAAGCCTCGAAAGAACGTCTTGTCCCAAACGGTAAAGCATGTAGGACTGGTCCTTCTTCTCGCTTACACCCTTGCGCACGAAGTACTTTCCTGTTTCCTCGTCCTTTGATATGCGAGCATAATGACCCGTGGCGATGTAGGCTGCGCCAACACTGTCGGCAACCCTTATCAGCTCTTTGAATTTGATGTTAGGATTGCAAATAATGCAAGGGTTAGGTGTACGCCCCTTAGAATATTCCTTGCAAAAATTATCTATAACAATTGTTTCAAAGTCCCGGGACACATCCTTTGAGATGAATTCGATGCCTAGGCTATCTGCAACCTTACGTGCATCCTCTATTCCCTCTGTATTATTCCCCAGAACATCAAAATAAAAGCCTACGACCTCGTAGCCTTTTTCTTGCAATAACAAAGCAGCGGTAGTGCTATCCACTCCGCCGCTCAAACCTAGTACGATTTTATTATTCTTCAATTCCTTCATGGTCGTCCTCATCTGCATTTGGATCGAATCCTTCAAGACCCTTGTAAGTCTTGCCGTTCTTCTGTGCATAGTCATAAATTGCTGACTTGATTGCATGGTCTGCTAGAACTGAGCAGTGAACCTTAACTGCAGGAAGTCCTCCAAGCTCATCTATAATTTGCTTATTGGAAATAGCAAGTGCTTCTTCAACTGGCTTACCAATAATCATTGATGTTGCCATGCTTGATGATGCGATTGCACTGCCGCAACCGAATGTCTTAAATCTAGCATCAGTAATAACATCATCTTCAACCTTAATCTGAATTTGCATCATGTCTCCGCAAACAGGGCTTCCGTAAACGCCTGTGCCATCAGGGTTTTCAAGCTCTCCAACGTTTCTTGGATTCATGAAATGCTCCATTACTGTATCATTATATAATGCCATTCTATTACCAACCTTTCTTACTGTGTACTGATGAAATGCTACGAAGTCTTTCAACGACTGTTGCAAGCTCAGCAACTACATAATCTATATCCTCTTTAGTAGTAAAATCTCCTACTGTAAATCTAAGTGTTCCGTGAATTCTCTCAACGGGAATCCCAAGTGCAGACAATACATGTGACGGCTTAAGTGACTTGGATGAACAAGCCGAGCCTGTTGAAACTGCAATACCCTTTGCATCGAGATAAAGAAGCATTGCTTCGCCTTCAATGTACTCAAAGGTTATATTGGCGTTGCCAGGATGGCGGTGCTCCATATTACCGTTGATGAAGGTGTTAGGAATCTTAGTCTGGACTTCCTTGATAAGGTAATCTCTAAGCTGGCTGCAATGCTTGATGTGTTCATCAAGGTTTATCATTGTAAGCTCGGCAGCCTTACCGAAGCCTATGATTGCAGGAAGATTCTCTGTACCTGCGCGCTTGCCCATTTCCTGTGCTCCACCGTGAATATAGTTTGAAATTCTAAGACCTGTTCTGATGTATAATGCACCCTCGCCCTTAGGACCATAAATTTTATGTGATGACATTGACATAAGGTCAACGCCCAAATCCTTAACATCGATTGGAACATTACCAAGAGCCTGTACCGCATCTGTGTGGAAGAGAATCTTGTGCTTCTTAGCAACCTCACAGAGCTCCTTGATTGGCTCAATTGTTCCTATTTCATTGTTAACGAACATTATGCTTATAAGTATTGTCTTATCTGTAATTGCTGCTTCTAGGGTCTCTGGCTTAACTGTTCCATCAGGCTCAACCTTAAGGTATGTTACCTCGAAACCGTTCTTCTCAAGGAATTCACACGAATGAAGCATTGCGTGATGCTCAATCTCAGTTGTAATTATATGATTTCCTTTATCCTTGAGAGCATTGGCAACTCCGAAAACTGCCCAGTTGTCTGCCTCGCTTCCACCTGCGGTAAAGTAAACCTCTTTAGGCTTAGCATTAATAAGCTTGGCAACGCGTTCTCTGGCATTGTCCACTGCCTCCTTGGACTCAAGGCCTATTGTATATAAACTTGAAGGATTGCCAAATCTCTCTGTAAAGTAAGGAAGCATTTCCTTTAGAACTTCTTCTTTTACAGGAGTTGTAGCCGAATAATCCATGTATACTTGTC
>DATESI010000083.1:0-4955 GCA_035270905.1 Anaerovoracaceae bacterium | reverse complement strand
CTTGTACATACATTATCAACCTATTCTTGATAATTTTTTGTATTTTATACAAAAAGAGGCTCGAAAGCCTCTTTGTTTTTTTATATTATTTCCAACTATCCTACCATAAATGGTCAAACTGTCTGTCAAATTGTCTAATCGTACAATACTGTAGAAAGGTATCTTTCACCTGAATCTGGGAAAACAACTACGATATTTTTGCCCTTGTTTTCGGGTCTTGCCGCAAGCTGTGCTGCAGCCCAAAGTGCCGCACCTCCCGTAATTCCTACAAGGAAGCCTTCCTTTCTTGCCATCATTCTCGCATATTCGTAGGCATCATCTTCAAGGACCGGGATTATCTCGTCGATTATTTCTCTATTAAGGTTGCCCGGTACGAAGTTGGGTCCAATACCCTGAAGGTTGTGGGGACCAGTTTTCCCTTCGGAAAGAAGGGGTGAATTCTTCGGCTCCACGGCCACAATTTTAACGTCTGGGTTTTTGATCTTGAGAAATTTGCCGTTGCCAGATATTGTTCCGCCTGTGCCAACTCCCGCAACGAGAATATCAACCTTGCCGTCCATGTCCTCCCAGATTTCTGGGCCCGTTGTGTCTACATGTGCCGCAGGGTTTGCCGGGTTATCAAACTGCGACGGAATAAAGCTGCCGCTGATTTCCTTTGCAAGCTCATTTGCCTTGTCAACACTGCCCTGCATACCGGCCTTTCCCGGAGTCAAGACTACCTCTGCACCATATGCGCGAAGAAGCTTCTGTCTTTCGATGCTCATTGTCTCTGGCAAAACGAAAATCGCCTTATATCCTCGTGCTGCGCAAACTGCCGCAAGACCGATACCCGTATTACCGCTTGTTGGTTCAATAATCGTCGCACCGGCCTTGAGCACTCCCTTGGCTTCAGCGTCCTTGATCATCCAAAGTGCAGCTCTATCTTTGATGCTGCCAGCAGGGTTGAATGCCTCCAGCTTGCCATAAAGACAGGCGTTACTACCCGTCATTTCCTCTATTCTATTAAGCCTCATAATAGGCGTTCTTCCAATTGTTTCTGTGATTGAATTAAATACTTTCATTTTCGTCATCCCCTTACTTTTCGGTTGAGTTCTCGCTTCTATCAGGCGTATTGGACTCTCCCTTGATTTTTTCTATAATAATTATGGCTATCATCAGCACTGCAAGTCCCAGACTCCAGCCGCCCAGCACATCTGTAGGATAGTGAACCCCAACGTAGATTCTGCTCAGTCCAATAAGTGCAATTAGCACTGTAAGAAAAGTAGTCAGCACCTTTGCCTTTTTTTCGTCTTTGCAATATCGCCCTACTAGATAGATGAGCAATCCATAAACTACGAGAGAATTCATAGAATGTCCGCTTGGGAAGGAAAACCCTCCCTGCTCGATGATGCGAACTGCAAGGTCCGGTCTTGGTCTTGCAAATGCCATCTTTACCAGCTTGTAGGTTACTGTCGAACACACCGCTGTGATTGCTGTTGGCACACCATATTTGATTCTGGTACCATTGGTTCCAAGAAGCATGAGGCACACCACCACAACCGACTGCCAGTTGCCAAGGTAGGTGATGAATATAAGCAAGGCGTTTTGCACTGGGCCGCGAAGCCCATAAAACCACTCTCTTATAATAGTATCAAACCCCAGCACATCCCTTGATGTCACAAGATATGCAATAAAGGCAAAACACAAAAGCGCTCCGCCTATAATAAATAGCCTGTTTTTTATTTTACCCCTAGTCTTCTCCATCAAAACACCTTTTCTTTCCTACTTATATACGATTATACACTTTTTAGGTGGAATTATCCATATTATTTGTAGTATACTACCCTTATAGGCTAGTCGCTTGCTAGTATCAATCGCACAATTAGTTGTCAAGCGGCAACCATAATCAAAATCATTCATGGAGGCAAAGGCATTGAAAATATTCGGAAATATTGGGAGCGGGGTTAAGCTATTCCACTCCGTTAAGGTCTTTAACAATTGCATCAAGGATATTGAGGCTGCAAGACAGTCCGGCGACACCGCAAAAGAACGGGAGATAATCGCTGCCGCAACATACAAATGGGCCAGCAACGTCACCCAGCTTTTTGATATACATTGGCACGTTAAGGGTTTAGAAAACGTCCCGCCAAGCGGGCCGGTGGTTTTCGTTGCGAACCATCAAGGCTATGCAGACATCGTGGCATTCCTTGCTACCATTCCCGGCAGGCAAATCGGCTTCGTTGCCAAGGACGGCCTGCAAAAGGCTCCTTACTTCGGCAAATGGGTAAAAAACATTCGTGGTGTTTTCATTAAAAGAGGGAATCCACGTGAAGCACTCACTTCCATCAACGAAGGTATTGAACTTTTGAAGCAGGGCTTTTCTCTTGTAATCTTCCCTGAAGGAACAAGAAGCCAAGGCGGACCAATCAAGACCTTCAAGCCCGGAAGTTTCAAACTGGCCACCAAGGCCAGTGTCCCTATCGTTCCTGTAACAATCAATGGAACCTACAAAATTTTCGAGGAAACAGGCATTATTACTCGCGGCAAGGACGTTGACTTCATAATACATCCTGCAGTAGAAACCGCGAGCCTAGATAGACACGCATCCGCTACGCTGATTAGCGATGTAGAAAATATAATAAGAGCAGGCATGGAAAAATTAAATACCTAGGATTTATGCGTAAAATTGGACAAACAGGGTATTAATAAGCACAACGCAAAATAGTAGCATTGCACGAAAAAGACAGGTAACACAAAATTACGCAGGATTTTTCGCGCTAGGCAAGGCGCACGCAAATGCAAGGAGCGACGCGTACATATGGTACGCAAGGCGACGATGCACTTTGCAGTGCAACACAGCATTGCACGAAAAAGACAAGCAAGAGGAGGAGAAATTATGGTAATCACACTAACCAAAGAAAACTTTAACGAAGAGGTTATGAACTCAAGCGTTCCGGTAGTAGTAGACTTCTGGGCATCATGGTGCGGTCCTTGCAAAATGCTAGGTCCTGTAATCGAAGAAGTTGCTGCGGAATATGATGGCAAAATTAAGGTTGGCAAAATCAACATTGATGAGCAGATGGAGCTTGCGGGGCAGTATGGAGTTATGACTATTCCAACCTGCATTAAGTTCGAGAATGGCGAAATTGTCAAGAAGACAGTGGGAGCATTCCCTAAGGCACAGTTGGTTTCACAACTTGAACTGTAGTAACTTTGCAGTTTGATGATTTATTATTAAAAAAGCGGAAGGGCGTTTCAACTTATTATGAAACGCCCTTCCTTTTTACATATTTCTCATTTTGAGGATAATGAGTTCTATAGTTTGAACAATCCACCTAATGCGTCCCCAAGTCCACCGGTTACTTCGTTAATTGGATTATTGAAACCCTTGTTTTCCCCTGTGCTACCTCTTGAAGCCTTGATGATTTCGTCAGCCATTCTGCTTAGCGGCAGTGACTGTAGCCATACATGACCTGGACCTGTTACTGTTGCAAGGAACAGACCTTCACCGCCTAAGAATCCGCTCTTAATGTCGCTTGCAAACTGAACATCATAATCAACGGTATCACTAATTGCAACAAGACAACCTGTATCTAGTCTTAGCTGTTCCCCTGCAGCAAGTTCCTTCTTGATAATTGTTCCACCTGCATTAAGGAATACTAAACCATCACCTGTTAATTTCTGCATGATGAAACCTTCGCCACCAAATAATCCTGCACCGATTTTCTTTTGCAGATAAAGATCAATATTTACGCCCTTAGCTGCACACAGGAATGCAGACTTCTGGCAAATCAATGAGTTGGCAAACTCCGAAAGTTCCACTGGAATAATCTTGCCTGGTGTTGATGCTGCAAATGCAAGGTGTGCCTTGCCTGACCCTGTATTTTGGAATGTGGTCATGAAAAGGCTTTCACCTGTAAGTGCACGTTTAGCACCACTTAACAATTTGCCACCAAGTCCCTTGCCTTCATCGGCTCCACTTCCGTCGCCGAAGATTGTTTCCATCTTAATGTTTGAATCCATGTAGTTCATAGCGCCTGCTTCTGCAATGACTGTCTCGCCTGGGTCAAGCTCTATCTCTACCATCTGCATATCATCACCGTAGATTGTGTAATCAACCTCGTCTGCAGGTGTATACTTTCTCGCTGTTGTTTGCTGCGTTGGTGCTGGTACCGGTGCTGCTCCTTGAACCGCTCCACATTCTCCGCAGAACTTGCTACCGTCAGGAATAGTAGCTCCACAATTTGTACAAAATGCCATATGTAATTCCTCCTTTATAATTGCCTATTTTCTTCCCCTTACATTCCTGGATATCCTGAAACGTAATCACTAGGAAGTTCAAGAAGTCCACTTGGTATATCCTTGGTGAACTTGCTTATCTTCATTAATATTTCATCGTCTTCAGCTTTGGATAGGATGTATTTCAGATTGTCACCATCAAGATAGAATTTGACGGTTTCATTTTCACCTGTATATTCCTCGAAGTCAAGATTCTGTCCGTCAACTTCTTCTTTGCCGGAGTTTGTAAGCTTCATGTCGTCTCCTGCTTCAAGAATTTCTTCATTGTTCATAGAAGCGTCCATCTCCATATATGTCTTAGCCTTGTCATCTAAGATATACATTGTCTCTCCGTCTGTAAGAATTCTACTTGTCATATCCTGCACTGTGCTCTCGCTTGACATCTTCTCACCATCTCTGGCAATTTTCGCCTGGATGGTCTCTTCTTTGCCCTCATAGTCCACGGTTGCACTGTATTCCATGTAATAGTGCTGGTCTTGAAGCATTTCCATATAATTTTGGGTTGATGTCTCGGGTGTATCTCCACCATCTCCTGCCGGCTCATTACTTTCTCCGCCACCGCATGCAGTGAATGCGAAAATAATTGTCAATGAAAGTAATAGCATTAATAATTTTTTCATAATAAGTTCCTCCTAAAAAATATCCTCTCTTAAAAATATGCTCTTGTTGTACTCATT
>DATESI010000082.1:0-4583 GCA_035270905.1 Anaerovoracaceae bacterium | reverse complement strand
AGCACTTATTGCTGCACCTATCGCTGCAATTGCAGCTGTAGTCGTTGCTGGAATTACAGAAAAAATCAAATTCAACGATTGTCTTGATTCCGCAATGGGTAGCGTTAAGAACATCCTAGTTGCATTGTTCATCTTAATGTTTGCTTACGCTATGGCAAACGCATTTATGTCAACAGGTGTTGGAGCATCAGTAGTTAACATCGCTCTATCCCTTGGAATCAACGCAAGAATGGTTGCTGTTGTTGGTATCGTAGTTACTGCAGTATTGTCAGTAGCAACAGGTACATCATGGGGAACCTTCGCAGCATGTGCTCCAATCTTCCTATGGCTAAACCACATCGTTGGCGGAGATATCGTTCTAACAACATGTGCTATCGCAGGTGGTGCGTGCTTCGGAGACAATATCGGACTTATTTCTGATACAACAATCGTATCCTCCGGTATTCAGGGAGTTGAAGTTGTTGACAGAATCAGAACTCAGGGAGTTTGGTCCATTATGTGTCTAGCAATCGCTTCAGCTGTATTCTATGTTGTTGGTGCTGGAATGGGACTTTCAACTACTGCAGTTGACCCAAGCGGTATCATGAGCACAGTTCCACAAAGCGCTCTTGATTATTTGGCAGAGGCTAAGCCAGTTGCTATTGACCTTCTGAATCAGGTTCAATCAGGCGTTGCTTACTACATGATTATTCCACTAATTCTAGTTATCGTTCTTGCTGTATGCGGAATCAACACCTTCGCTTGCATCGGTTCTGGTATTGTAAGTGCATATATCCTTGGACTCTTTGCAGGAACTACAGGCAGCCTAATGGAATACCTTGAGCTATGTCAGGCAGGATTTGCTGATGCAGGTTCATGGGTAGTAGTAATGATGATGTGGGTTGCAGCATTCGGTGGCATCATGGGAAGAATGAACGCATTCGAACCATTATCAAAGCTAGTAATAAAGATTTCAAAAAACGTAAGACAGTTAATGTTCTGGAATGGTATGCTGTCCCTTGGCGGCAACGCTCTTCTTGCAGATGAAATGGCACAGATCGTTACAGTTGGTCCTATCATCAAGGACATCGCTGAGGAAAACATCGAAGGTAGCGAAGAAGACATGTACAAGATTAAGCTAAGAAATGCAACCTTCGGAGATGCAATGGGCGTATTCGGTTCACAGCTTATTCCTTGGCACGTATACCTTGCATTCTATGTAGGTATTGCTGTCAACGTATATCCATTATTCGACTTTGCTCCGGTTAACTTCATTCAGTACAACTTCATGGCAATGATCGCTGTTGGTTCACTTCTGATATTAACTCTAACAGGTGCTGACAAGTTCATCCCACTGTTCAGACTACCAAGAGAACCAGAAGTAAAGCTAAAGAAAAAGACTCAAGAAAAGGAAGTTGCATAGAGGTACTTCCCTAACAGGGTCAAACCCTTAGGGGTGCGAAAAGCTTATACAACATTTTTAACACATACAGAAAAGGCTCCGGCTGGCATTAGGTCAGTCGGAGCTTTTTCGTTGTATAAATTGTTTTCACCATCGGTGAGATTGGTGTGGCGCACGTTCTTGGGGCGCACGTTCTTGGGCTGCTTGGTAGCAACCCAGGGCGACCTACTTTAGTCGTTATCAACATGAATTCCTGTGATTGAATATTCGACCCATTCAGCCACGTTGACTGCGTGGTCTCCTATACGCTCTAGGTACTTGGCTATCATTAATATGTCAAGGCAAAGCTGTCCATCTGACCTGTCGTCCTTGATTAGGTCTTCAATTTCCTTCTTTACCTCATCAAACTTGTCATCGACGATATCGTCGTCTGACATAACCTTGCGAGCCAGTTTGAGATCCTTGTCTACGAAGGATTTAACACTCTCTGACACCATAGAAATAGTCGCTTTTGCCATTTCTCGTAGGTGGGTTCTGTCCTTGATTGTGTCGCCTTCCATGTGAACTGCTATTTCTGATATGTCGGCTGCTTGGTCTCCAATTCTCTCCATGTCCGATATCATCTTCATAGCTGACGAAATAGTTCTAAGATCCTTGGCTACCGGCTGTTGTTGCAAAAGTAGCTTAAGGCATAGATTCTCGATTTCTCTTTCTTTTTGGTCTATTTCGACCTCTGTCTCACGTACTATATCAAAAAGCTCGTCGTTGTCATCTTCCATTGCTTCTATTACATTGGAAATGGCAAGCTCGCATAGGTTTCCCATCTTAATCAGCTCTACGTTTAATACTGCAAGCTGTTCATCAAATTTGTTTCTCATCAGCCAAACCTCCCTGTTATATAATCCTCTGTTTTCTTATTTGACGGCATGGAGAATAGCTTTTCTGTTCTGTCGTATTCTATTACTTCTCCCAGCAAGAAAAATGCTGTGTTGTCTGACACACGCAGTGCCTGTTGTATGTTGTGTGTTACCATTATGATTGTGTATTGTTTCTTTAGTTCAAGTGCCAAATCCTCGATTTTGGCTGTGGAAATCGAGTCTAGTGCCGAGGTTGGCTCATCCATGAGGAGTACCTCTGGGTTAACTGCCAGGGCTCTTGCAATGCAGAGTCGCTGTTGCTGACCACCAGAAAGGCCAAGGGCACTTTTTTTCATTCTGTCTTTCATCTCATCCCATATAGCTGCGTCTCTAAGTGACTTTTCAACTATATCGTCTAATTCCGATTTGTTTTTGATGCCATGGGTTCTTGGCCCGTAGGCTATATTATCGTATACGCTCATTGGGAAAGGGTTCGGTCTTTGGAATACCATTCCCACACGCTTACGCAGCTCATTGACATCCATGTTGCCATATATGTTCTCATTGTCAAGGAGTACATCCCCTTCTATTCTGCACCCCTCAACTAAATCGTTCATTCTGTTGAGTGTCTTCAGAAGTGTTGATTTGCCGCACCCCGATGGTCCGATGAAGGCCGTTATCTCGTTTTGGGGTACGTCTATGTTTACTTTTTTTAGAGCTTGGAACTCTCCGTAGTACAGGTCGAGATCCCTGATTAAAAATTTGCTTTCTTCCTTATTCTTCTGTACTTTGCTACTTACCATTTCCATCACCTTTCTTGCTGGTCTTTTTCTCTCCATGCTTGGTTGCTACGCAAGAGGTGCTCTATTCTCGCGTAAATCCTTTGGCTATGAGTCCTGAAATTCCATTTATTATTAATACCATTACCAGCAGCACTACTGCGGTGCCGTAGGCTTTGTCCACGTGGAGGCCTTCGTTAAGAAGGGCGTACATGTGAACTGATAGGGGCCTCTCTGTGGAGTCCTCCTGCGTAGCCCATTTCTAAAACGATATTGGTGGTCATGGTTCTGATGCCGCTCAAGATGCTGTCGGGCAAGATGGGCTGGTTGCCTATAACCATTGAAACTGCCAGTGTTTCGCCAATTGCTCTTCCTATTCCAAGGATTACTCCTGCCATGATTCCTGACTTGGCTGCAGGAATTACGGTGAAGAACACGCTTCGTTCATGGGTTGCGCCAAGGGCCAACGCGCCCTCGTAGTAGTTATCTGGTACGGCTCTAATTGCTGATTCTGATACTCCGATTATTGTTGGAAGAATCATTATTCCTAGCATGATTGATGCGGTCAGGATTCCTTTGCCGCCGTAGCCGCCGCCCACGATGTCCTGCATGATTGGTACTATTACTACAAGTCCGAAGAAGCCGTATACGATTGAAGGTATTCCTGCCAGCAAATCTACTGCAGGTTTCATGAATCTATAAACTCCCGCTGGGCAAAACTTGGCCATGAAGGTTGCACACAGGATTCCAATGGGAACGCCTATGATTATTGCCCCGGCTGTTACATAGATGCTTCCTACGATCATTGGCAGGATGCCGAAGACTCCGTTGAGTGGCTTCCAGGATGTGCCTGTCAAGAAATCCAGGACACCAATCTTGGCGATTCCCGGTATGCCGTTTCCGAACATGAACACGCATATTAATATTACTGCTATGATTGATACGCAAGCAGCTAGTAGGAACACCAGCTGCATTGCTTTTTCTCTAAACTCTTTCATCATTTAATCCTATCGCTCTATGACTTGACTTTAACTTTACTGTTTGACTTTAACTTTACTGTTTGCTTTTAGCGTTACTGTCTGTTGCACTGTTGCATTGTTGCAACCCTTGAGCTTACTATGCAAGCTCTGACCACTTAGTGATTGTGCCTGTGTAGATGCTCTTAACCTGGTCTGATGTAAGCTCTGTGATTGCACTCTGGTTGTTGACGATGATTGCAATTCCGTCCTTGGCGATTACTGTTGCAATTACGCCCTGTGATGTTTCTTCATCCTTAAGGTCTCTTGATGCCATTCCGATGTTAGCTACTCCGCTGATTGCATCTGTGATACCTGTGGTTGAGTCTGATGTCTGAAGCTCAATCTCTGCATCTGGATTGATTGTCATGTATGCTTCCTTGAGTACTTCCATAACTGGTGATACTGATGTTGACCCTGAGATAACAATCTTGCCCTTAGCCTTGCCACCTGTGAATTTGCCTGTGCTGCCCTGGCTTACATATCCTTCTTGCTCAACTACTGCCTGACCCTGGTCGCTTAAGATGTATGCAATGAAGTCATCTGTAAC
>DATESI010000081.1:0-3942 GCA_035270905.1 Anaerovoracaceae bacterium | reverse complement strand
GTCAAGAAGGCCATGAAAGGAGATTGAATATCCGTAGGGAAACCTGGGTATGGCAAAGTCTTAATATCTGTAGAATTAAGCTCCTTGACATTACCTCTAACTATCATTCCATCATCACAAAGCTCCACGCTTACGCCGCATTCCTTCAGCTTCGCGATAATTGGCTTAACGTGGTCAGGTACAGTATTCTTAATTAAAATTTCACCCTTAGTGATTGCTGCTGCCAGCATGAAGGTTCCCGTTTCAATTCTGTCAGGTATAACCGTATGGTGAGCACCCCTAAGAGCTGACACACCTTCAATCTTGACAGTATCAGTTCCAGCACCCTTGATTCTTGCTCCCATCTTATTAAGAAAGTTTGCAAGGTCTACGATTTCTGGTTCCTCAGCTGCGTTTTCGATATAGGTAGTACCCTGAGCAAGTACTGCTGCTGTCATAATGTTTTCTGTCGCGCCAACGCTTGGGAAGTCCAAATAAATGCTGGTTCCTATCAAGCCATTGGGAGGAGCCGTCGCCTCCACATAAGTATCCTTCAAAACGATATTTGCTCCTAGAGCCTCGAAACCCTTAAGATGCAAATCTATTGGGCGCGCACCAATAGCACATCCTCCTGGTAACGGCATTTTGGCTCTGCCAGTTCTGGCAAGCAATGGTCCCATCACCAAAATAGATGCTCTCATTTTTTTGACGAGGTCAAACTCAGCCTCGTCAGAAGTTATCATCTTTGTATTTATAGTAAGGATTCCCTCTCCTGCTACTTCAACCGTTGATCCTAATGAAGCTAGCAATTCCTTCATTACCTCAACATCTCGAAGTGCCGGGACATCTCTTATTATGCATTCGTCTTCCGCAAGCAGTGCTGCCGCCATCAAGGGAAGTACAGCGTTCTTGGCACCGCTAATTGTTACTTCACCTGTCAAAGGCCCACTTTTCTGCACTAAAAATTTTGCCACTTCATTCCTCCACAACTATTAATCTGTATTAATATATTAATAGTATACTAATTTTCGTGCAGTTTTTCAATAATAGGCGTAAAAAAACCTGCGTTAAGCAGGTTTTAATTTACGTATTGTTAAAATATGCCTATAAATACTTACAGTTTTTTCATTTCCTGAATGCACTTTGCACATACGCTCTTGCCATGTACTAACTGAATGTCAGTTGCATCTCCGCAGAATACGCATGAAGGCTCATACTTCTTCAGCATAATGTACTGTCCATCAACAAAGATTTCTAGTGAATCCTCTGTGTTAATGCTTAGGTTTCTTCTTAACTCTACCGGAATTACCACTCTACCTAGAGCGTCTACCGGTCTTACGATACCAGTTGCTTTCATTTTACTTATCCTCCTTATTCTTCTTCTTAACTATAGTAGCCAATGATCCTACTGCATTCACAATATTCGAAAACGCAGCGACCACACTTTGATTGCCCTTTAATAGGTCTGTCAAACTCGTTACCGTAGAAGTAATATCCCCTACCATACCGTCTATCTCAACTGCCTTGTCTGCCGCAATTCCTGTCACTACCTTAGTGTCTTCCAAAATCTTATTCGTTTCCTTGATAGTAGTAATCATGTTCTTGAAAAATATAATCAAGTAGCAGATTAACACAATCAAAGCGATGAAGATTAAGACAAGTAACAAATCCTTCAGCGATAATGTTATTGTCATAGCTTGACCTCCTTTACACTGTTTATGGATAATTTTTATTGCCCATTGTACAGCATTTACCTCTATCTATACTATTCTACCTTTATTTCCCATAAATTGCAAGGATTTCATCAGAAAAAATTTGATTTTTTTTATAAATTGGCAATGTTTTTTTCCATTTTAGCTCTTTACCACCATTCTTAACGCAGTGTAACAACAATATATTGGGTGTCTCTCCTATGCGAGGCACTATAAGTCGTATTTCTTTGGGCTCCAATTTGTGCTTTCTGCACACCTCAAAAATGTCAACAAGCCTAGACGGCCTATGAACCATGAAAAAATCTCCCTTATCACGAAGAAGTTTGCTCGCGCATTCCACGAAGTCTTCAAGACTTCCCGTGGTTTCGTGCCTTGCAATATGCTTTGCCTCATTTGTGACTGGCATCCCTCTGCCGCTCTCAGTGTAAGGCGGATTGCAGCACACTCCATGAAAGGTCCCAGCCTGTTCCTGCAGCCTCAAAATCAGTTCTATATCAATTTCTTGGTCTTGCCTTTTCACTCCGCAATGTAATTCCTTCGAGTCCCTTGATGTTTCATCCTTCAACTTTATACCTTGGGCTATGTCTTCTACCCCGGCATTTACTATGGTAATTCGATTCTCAAGACCGTTGAGTTTCACATTACGCAAAGCCCTCTGGGCCGAATTGCGTTGGACCTCAAGGCCCCAAATTTCGCCAGCCTGGGTTTTGCGAGCGAGTATTAATGGAATAACACCTGTGCCTGTGCCTAGGTCCGCAATAGGTCCGTAGTCCTTCTGGCTAGCCGCCTCCCTGCTTACAAGGTCCGCAAGAATTACGGCATCGACACCGAAGCAAAACTCCGACGGTTCCTGTATAAGCCTAAGCCCTCCGAAGCCGATTTCATCAATCCGTTCTCCCATCTGAAGTTCTTCATAGGCATTTGGGCTGTCCTTGCTCATGTGTGATTCCTCTTTTTATCCTTAATACTACTCTTTCTTAGTCCTTAACTAGTCCATACTTAGTCCGTACTTAGTCCGTACTTAGTCCTTAATTAGCTCTTTGATTTCCTCTACAACCTCTTCGTCAAGGTCGCTAAAGATGTCATCCTTGTGATCCTTATGCTTGCCATGCTCTAGTCTCTTGATTTCTTCCTTTTTATATATACAAATCTCAGTTCCTAGCTTTTCTTCTTCGCCGTCCCTTGACTTATCGTCAACATAAAGACGAGCCTTGATTTTGTTTTCCAAAATATTTGTGTCGAATACTTTGGCATATCCATCGGGTGTCTTAATCTTCTCACCAACGTCAGGCATGCCACGTCTAAGCTCCATATACACGTCGTTCTCGTACTTAAGGCAGCACATTAGCCTGCCGCAAATTCCTGAAATCTTCGTTGGGTTAAGTGACAGATTCTGAACCTTAGCCATTTTAATTGACACAGGCTCAAAGTCTGCAAGCCACGAATTGCAGCAAAGGCTTTTGCCACATGTACCGATGCCGCCCAGCATTTTGGCCTCATCACGCACACCGATTTGTCTAAGCTCAATTCTCATCTTGAATACGCCCGCCAAATCCTTAACTAGCTCTCTAAAGTCAACTCTTCCGTCAGCTGTAAAGTAGAATATCACCTTGCTATTATCAAATGTATATTCAACGTCAATAAGCTTCATGATTAGTCCATGCTTGTCAACCTTCTCCTGGCAAAGCTTCAATGCCTGCTCCTTCTTCCTGACGTTCTCTTCGTATTTTTTGGTATCATCCTCGTTGGCGATTCTCAATATCTTCTTTAGTGGAGGAATTATTTCATCCTCTCTAACCTCGTGAACATCTTGGGTAACTGCTCCGAATTCCATACCTCTAGCGGTTTCAACGATAACGTTGTCTCCTAGCTTTATATCCAGCTCACCTGGATCAAAAAAATATACCTTACCCGCAGTTTTGAATCTAACTCCTGCAACTTTAACCATTTTATCCTCCAATTTTTAAAAGCAAGTTCTTGACTACATAACTGTATTTACCGTTATATACAAGTTCCTTCCTCGCCTCTTCTATTAAATATATATTTTTTGCAAGCTCTTCTTTTTTGTAAAGCCTGCCACCTTGTACATCTTCAACCAAGTACTGATGCATAAGCCGTTCCATGCCATCGAGGAACTCTGCAGCATCGTCCTTGGACTTGATTTTCTTTTCCACCTTGGTTTT
Organism: Anaerovoracaceae bacterium; assembly: GCA_035270905.1. Taxonomy (GTDB): domain Bacteria; phylum Bacillota; class Clostridia; order Peptostreptococcales; family Anaerovoracaceae; genus JAVXAG01. The sequence continues at coordinate 68 of DATESI010000081.1, read as the reverse complement.
CATCTCGAAGAACCCCTTGTGGTCTGCAATGTCGGTCATCATTTCCTCGGCAAAGGCAATCTTTCCTT
>DATESI010000080.1:0-2857 GCA_035270905.1 Anaerovoracaceae bacterium | reverse complement strand
TATTAATTGCAGAAAGAATAGCAATCTTGCTGCTGGCACCGTCATTAATGACTCTGCCAATAAGCTTCATCTTGCTGTCTACATAGGAAGCAATCTTTTCAATTTCCTCCTCAGGCTTCTCACCGGTTACGATGTAGTCCTGCCCATAGATTCTCACGTTGACCTTGTTAATATCCATATCATCCACCCTTTACATTTAGGAGAAGTGTAGCTCTTAAGGCTACATCTCCCTCAACTTAGCATTTAGCTTTTCTTTTAAGGCTACCAGTACGTTATCATGCACTGCTTTGACATCATCATCTGTTAGTGTTCTATCGTCCGCTCTATAGGTAATTGAGAAGGCTGCGCTCTTCTTGCCCGGGCCAACCTGAACTCCTCTATATACGTCAAACAGTTCAACCTTCTTCAAAATCTCTGTTGCTGCTTCCTTGATTGTCTTTTCAATTTCTCCTACGGAGACCTCCTCGTCAACAACCAGAGCAATGTCTCTTGATGTTGCAGGATATTTTGGAAGTGGTGTGAATACTATTTCAGTGTCGCTCAGCTCTACAATTAAGTCGAACAATAACTCACAGCAGTATACTCTGGTTCCGATTCCATATTTGTCAGCAACCTCAGGGTGAACCTCACCCATGATGCCTACTTCAATTTCTTCACCGTCCTTGATAGTCTTAATTCTTGCACATCTGCCCGGGTGATATACTCCGTACTCACTCTCTGCTTCAAAATCGAGAGTGTCAACTCCAAGCTTAGAAAGAAGGGTTGTTACCATTCCCTTAAGCAGATAGAAGTCTGCATCACCGCCGTACATTCCGATGCACATTGCATATTGCTCATCAGGAAGCTCGTTTGGATCGATTAGGTTTTTCATGAAGGTATTTCCTATTTCGAATGCCTTAACGCTTTCGATATTTCTTGAATAGTTTCTACCCAGTACTTCCATCATGTTTGGTGTTAATATTGTTCTCATTACTGAGTTTTCTTCTCCAAGAGGATTGATAATCTTAACGAAATTTCTTTCCCATGAATCCTCTGCTATTCTTACATTGTCCACACCCTTAGGGCTGACGAATGAATATGTTTGAATTTCATTGGCACCCATTGCACACATTGTATCTCGTGCAAGGTTTCTAAGGCTTCTGCTTCTTGGCTCTGTGGCCTCGTCATTGCCCTTTGGAAGTGTAACCGGCATCTTATCATAGCCGTACATTCTTGCAACTTCTTCAATGAAGTCAACCTCCTCAAGCAAATCCTGTCTGATGGTAGGAGGTGTAACAATCATGTTGTCTCCACTTCCCTCAACCTTCATTTCAAGACCCTCAAAGGCCTTAACCATGAAATCTCTTGAAGCTTCTATTCCAAGAACATGATTTACTCTGCTCACTCTTACGTTTACAGGCTTAGCAATTTCCACATTCTTATATATGTCAACTGAACCACCTACAACAGTTCCTGCACCCAATAGTTCTACAAGGTAGCAGAATCTATCGGCAGCTTCCTCGCAAAGATTAGGGTCAATGCCCTTCTCGTATCTTGCTGATGCTTCTGTTCTAAGGGCAAGCTTCTTAGATGTTGCTCTTACACTGTCACCATTGAAGCATGCTGACTCCAAAACTACTGTATTGGTATCAGCCTCGATTTCCGAATTAAGTCCGCCCATAACTCCTGCAAGCGCTACTGACTTCTTGGCATCCTTAATCATAAGCATGCTACCATCAAGTGTTCTCTCAGTTTCGTCAAGAGTGGTGAACTTCTCACCCGGCTCTGCTGTGTCAACCACAATCTTGTTACCCTCAAGACTTCTAATATCGAAGGCATGCAGTGGCTGACCATATTCCTGCATTACGAAGTTGGTAATATCTACAATATTATTTATAGGTCTCATGCCTGCATGAATTAGGCGCTTTTGTAGCCACCATGGTGACTGCTCAATCTTAACGTCCTTGATAATCCTTGCAGTATATCGTTTGCACAGGTCAGATTTAACCTCAACGCTGATATATTCTGAGGCATCGCCCACTGTCTTTTCGCACTTAGTTTCCGGATAGTGAAGCTCAGTTCCAAAGGTTGCCGCTGCTTCCCTTGCCATTCCTATCATAGAAAGACAGTCCGGTCTGTTTGGTGTAATCTCAAAGTCGATTACACTGTCCTTCATTCCAAGAGCTTCTACAAGGTCATCTCCCGGTGTGTACTCACCTTCAAGAATCCAAATCCCGTCCTTGGAGATGAACGGTGCAACCTTTTCATCAAGTCCAAGCTCGCTTGCTCCACAAAGCATCCCGTCAGATTCTACACCTCTAAGTTCACCCTTGGTGATGGTGATTAGTCCATCTGTCTTTGGCTGTCCGTGAAGTGGTCCCGGAATCTTGCTTCCGTCTGTTGCAACGGGAACATAAGCCCCCTCAAATACATTGTCTGCACCTGTTACGATTTGTACAGTTTCAGACTGACCCAAATCAAGCTGGCATACTACTAGCTTGTCTGCATTAGGGTGTCTTTCTATCTTTACTATTTTTCCGACTTTAACGCCGTATATATCCTCTGCAAGGTTTTCACAGGTTTCGATGTTTGAGCCTGACAAAATCATTCTGTCGCAGAACTCCTTAGTTGAAACCTTAACCTGAGTATAATCCTTTATCCATTCTAATGATACTAACATTTGGCACCTCCTATTTGAACTGATTGATGAATCTCATATCGTTTTCATAATTCAATCTGATATCATCAATTCCGTACTTAAGCATAGCAATTCTCTCAACGCCCATACCAAATGCAAATCCGGTATATTTCTCCGTATCAACCTTGCCTACATCCAAAACATGTGGGTGCACCATGCCGCAGCCTAATATTTCAATCC
>DATESI010000079.1:0-3826 GCA_035270905.1 Anaerovoracaceae bacterium | reverse complement strand
GTAGCAGAGAAAACAAGAAGGTCATCGTCTTTGACAAGAAAAAGAAAAAAATAAGATTTAATAAGGTAAGACTAATAATAACCGCTATTGCAATAGTAGTCATAGCGGTTGTTGGTGTGTCCATTAAGGGCATAATAGATTTGAAGATAGAACAGCGTGAGCTGGAGGCCCGCAAGACTCAGCTAACAGAGCAGAGATTGCAGCTTCAAGAGGAACTAAAGAACATAAACAACCTAGACTACATAGAAGAGCAAGCAAGAATACAGCTGAAGCTTATTATGCCAGGAGAAACTCTTTACATAATAGAGCAGGATGAAGAGGAAAACGAATAACCCTATGGAAAAAATAAGAATAGAAGAGGTCATTGTAGTCGAAGGACGTGATGATACCACTGCCGTTCAGGCAGCCGTAGATTGCACAACCATAGAGACCCATGGCTTCGGAATAAGAAAAGAAACCTGGGCTTTAATAGAAAAGGCATATAACGAAAAGGGTATAATAGTATTCACAGACCCAGATTACTCAGGAGAGGAAATCCGTCGTAAGCTTAATGCAAGATTTCCCCAGGCCAAGCAGGCCTTCCTATCTCAAAAGACTGCGACTAAAGACGGGGACATCGGAGTGGAGAACGCCCTGCCTAAGGACATAGTCGAGGCGTTGCAAAAAGCACACTTCACACACAGGGCGGCTGAGGACAGGTTTACGGAAGCCGACCTTTTCTTGGCAGGACTTATAGGATTGCCAGACTCTAAACAGAGACGAGAACGGCTGGGAGAGCTACTTGGTATTGGCTATGGCAACAGCAAACAATTTCTCAAGAAGCTTAATGCCTTCGACATAACGGAAGAACAATTTGGACAAAAATTAAAAGAATTATAGAGGTAAATATGAAAGAACTCTACACACCAACCACTATCAATAGAATAAAGGCGAGATACGATTTTAAGGTGTCGAAGAGTTTGGGACAGAACTTTCTGACGGATATTAACATAATCGAAAAAATTGTTGATGCTACAAATGTAGCAGATGAGGATTTAGTAATCGAAATCGGACCGGGGATGGGAGTATTGACTGCCGTTGCCGCAGAGAGAGCCAAAAAGGTAATCGCCATCGAGCTTGATAGAAACCTGATCCCTATTTTGAAGGACAATCTGGCCGAGTATGATAATGTTGAGATAATTAATCAAGATATTCTGAAGACAGACCTTAACAGCCTTATTGATAGAACCAAATATAAGGGAGTCAAAATATTGGGCAATTTGCCTTACTACATCACAACACCTATAATAATGAAAATCCTTGAGGAAGGTGTTGACGCAGACAGCATTACCGCAATGATGCAAAAGGAAGTAGCCGATAGAATTAAATCAGGACCGAGCAAGAAAACCCGCGGAGCAATTTCTGTAGCGGTGCAGTATTACTGCGAGGTCGTAGATGTGGCATCAGTGCCAAAAGAAGTGTTTATGCCTCAGCCCAAGGTGGATTCCGCCGTGCTGAGATTTGATATTAGAGAGAACAAGCCCGTTGAGCTGCTGAGCGAAAAAATATTTTTTGCTTGTATTAAGGCAGGCTTCGGACAAAGAAGAAAGACCTTATCAAACTCCCTTATGGGAATGGGAGATGTTAGCAAGGAAGATGTTTTGGCATGCCTAGAGGCGTCGGGCATCGAAGGGAATAGACGTGCAGAAACCTTAACTATACAGGAGTTCGCAGCACTGTCAAACGAAATATACAAAAGGGGATAAAGAAAGAGAGATGCAAGATATGAAAGACTTTTACGAAAAATACTTGCACAACAGCTTGGTATTTGCAGCTGTTTGGGCATTGTTACTTAACCTAATTATCGAAACACTGGCAAGACAGACCGTATCAATCTTCGGGGGATTTACGTTCTTGTTCCAGCATCCGGTGGTGTTCCTATATAATACACTAATAATATTTGCCTCACTACTTCTGGCAACAGTATTTAGACGAAGAGCATTTGTTTTCATTATTATATTCGTTGCTTGGCTTGCCCTTGGAATTACCAATGGTGTGATATTGACACAGAGAATGACACCGTTTACTACCAAGGACTTGTCAATACTTGACGACGGAATTACTATTGTAACCAACTATTTGTCCAAGACGGAAATTGCAATAATTGCAGTAGTTGCAGCAGTGGTCATCGCTGGATTTGTATTCCTGTTCCTCAAGGGACCAAGGAAGAAGGGCGAGCTGAAGTGGAAGAGAAATCTAATAGTCTTTGCACTAGTAGTGGCAAGCACCTTCGGTGCAACAGCAGGACTTATTCAGGCCAATGTGCTAGAAACCTTCTTTGGTAACCTGGCCTATGCATACAGAGATTACGGAGTTCCATATTGCTTCATCAATACGTGGCTCAATACAGGAATCGATAAACCAAAGGGTTACAACGAGGAAACAGTCAAGGCAATATTTAATGACGATCAATATAACGAAGATGGAACAATGATTCTTGACCAGCAGGATGTAGATGAGAATTATCCTAACGTGATTTTCTTGCAGCTTGAATCCTTCATTGATCCAAGCTTAATCCATGATATCAAGCTTTCTGCGGATGCAATACCATACTACAGAAGCTTGATGGAGAAATACTCCACAGGAAACCTTACTGTTCCCGCTTGTGGAGCAGGTACGGCCAACACAGAGTTTGAGGTTCTTACAGGTATCAGCGTGAAATTCTTCGGACCAGGAGAGTATCCATACAAGGAAGTGCTCAAGGAAGAACCAGCAGAAAGCTTGGCCTTCGACCTTAAGAGTCTAGGCTTTGGAACCCATGCAATACACAACCACAGAGGCGTATTCTATAATAGAAACGACGTATTCAAGAATATAGGCTTCGACAGCTTCACCTCATTGGAATATATGAGCAGCGTTAAAAAGACACCGAAGAATTGGGCGACAGATGAAATCCTGACGACCCAGATAACAGATGCACTCAAGTCAACCAAGGCGAGAGACTTCATTTACACAATTTCAGTTCAGGGCCACGGCAAGTACCCTGCAGAGCAGGTAATTACCAATCCAAAGATAGAGGTTACCGATGCTCCAAACGAGGAGCTAAAATGGAAGTACGAATACTACGTGAACCAGCTATATGAGATGGACCAGTTCGTTAAGGAGCTGACAGAGACCCTTGCCAATATGGACGAGGACGTAATCTTGGTAATGTACGGAGACCACATTCCGGCTCTCGATATGACAGAGGATGATTATGCAGACGGAGATCTTTATCAGACCCAGTATGTAGTTTGGAGTAATTACGACATGCCGAAGATTGATGAGGACCTATACACATATCAGATTGCCGCAGAGGTAATGGATAGAATCGGAATACACACAGGAACAACCATCAAGTACCATCAGACCAAGGACCACAATGCCAAGGATTATCTGACAAACCTTAAGACCTTGGGATACGACATGCTTTATGGCAAGAACTATATATATGGGGGAACCAATCCGTTCCAGCCTACAGACATGAAGATGGGCGTTAAAAAAATCAAGATAGAGAAGGTTGTAGACATCGGAGGCAAATACTACATCAAGGGACAGAACTTCACAGAATACAGCAAGGTAACCCTAGATGGCGAGCAGTTGAGCACCATCTATCTTGGACCAAACCTACTAGGACTTCTTGAGGAGGTTGACCCTGCAGATGCAGTCAACATGAAGGTAAGCCAAATCGATAGATCAAGCAAAGAAATTATTAGTACAACAGAGTAAAACAAGAACCATCAGCACAATAGAGTAAAATTTAAAAAATAAAAAAATTGCGGCGCTTCGCGCCGCAAGTGGGTTTCAC
>DATESI010000078.1:0-2052 GCA_035270905.1 Anaerovoracaceae bacterium | reverse complement strand
ATATGACATATAGCAAAAATAGCAACCCAGCAATCAATACCGTCGGTGACTATTTAAAATCAGAGTTCGGCACTAAAACCGTCAAGCTTTCCATCGACGGTGGCTTCACCTGCCCAAATCGTGATGGGAGCAAGGGCTTGGGCGGCTGCATTTTTTGCTCTGCCGATGGTTCTGGCGAAATGGCTTCAACCCTATTCACAGGTCACGAATCATCTGACTGCTCAGATTGTTCCAATACCTTTGAAGCAGGCATTTCCGAGCAAATTGCCCTGCTATCTGACAAGTGGCCCAATGCAAAATATATTGCCTACTTCCAAAACCACACCAATACCTATGCCCCGATAAGGGAGCTTAGAGCAAAGTTTTATGCTGCCCTAAGTCACCCGCAAATATCAGGTATTGCAATTGCCACAAGACCGGACTGCCTTCCTGATGATGTTCTCATGCTTCTTGAGGAAATCAACAGGGAGCATTTCATGTGGGTAGAACTTGGTCTGCAAACTATACATGAAAAAACAGCCAACCTGATAAACAGATGCTGCACTCTTGGGGATTATGACCGTGCCATTGTAGAATTAACTCGCCGCAATATCAAGGTAGTTACACACCTTATTCTTGGTCTTCCCGGTGAATCTCGTGAGGATATGTTTGCATCAGTCAAATATGTTTGTAATCAAGGCAATTCCCATGAGGAAGCACAGCCTTCAACCATGCCATCTGTTTGGGGACTTAAGCTTCATCTCCTAAACGTAGTAAAGGGCTCCCAAATGGAAACCCTTATGCCTAATTATCAATCATTCAATTCACCCGAGGAATATATCAATCTGGTGGTTGACCTACTTGAGATAATTCCTCCCCAAATAGTAATGCATAGGCTTACAGCCGATGCACCACGCAAAATATTGATGACCCCCGAATGGAGCTACAAAAAACGAACAATCCTAAATGGCATCAACGCCGAACTAAAACGCCGCGGTAGCTACCAAGGCTGCAAGCAAAGATAGCCCGATAAAAAGACCTTGGTTTACCCAAAGTCTTTTGTTTTAATCCATTTACTTCTTATCTACAGCTTGTAGCTCTTATACCCTGAATACGGACTCAAGATGTTCTTACCGTCAACAGTCTTATATGCTCTAACCTTGTAGTAATATCTCTTGCCAACAGTCTTGCCTGTATCCTTCCATGATGACCAAGTATTGGGTACAGTCTTAACTAGCTTGTATGTCCCCGAAGCAGAGGTTGACCTGTAAATCTTGTAGCCCGTCTCTCCGCTTATATTATTCCATTTGATTCTGATTGCCTTAGTAGCTGCCTTAGATGTGGTAATATTCAGCTTCTTCAATGTGTAAAGGCTCTTAACCGCTGAGTCCTCACTGTAACGCTTCTCGCCGTTAATGTTCACATAAGCCCTAACCTTGAAATTGTACTTGGCTCCACTTGACGACATAACCTTCTCATAGCTATTCGTTGTAGCATCTAGGTCATACCAAGTAGAGTAGCCATTCTTGTTATATGACACAGTGTAACCGTCAGCACCATCGACCTTGTCCCACGTAAGCTTCACAGATTTGTATCCAGTCAGCTTAACAGCAAGGCTTTCCGGTGTATCCGGCTTGTAATCCGGCGTCAGTTCACGAGTCATTGTAATAGTATAGGTTCTCACCTCTCCGCTTGATGACGTGACCTTAATCGACTTCTTGTTCTCACCAAAATCAAGAGGTACACTCCCCGTTCCAGTAACCCTAGCACCATCATCATTAGGGGTTGCCTTGATGGTTACCTTGGAGACATTGGCAGGTACAGTGGTGGCCAAAGAATAAGCCTTTGTAAACCTGCTAAAGTCCTTAGTGAAGCCATATCCATTCACCGACAGTGAGTCCAAATAATAATTGTTGTTCCCTGTATCAGGCGGCGCAGGCCAAGCCGATGCAGGCATATTGTTGTAAATCGGAATGAGGAATGTCAAAGTCTCATCCAAAATCCCGTAGCTATTATAATTGCTATAAACGGTCCTAGATTCAGAATATGGTGCCATGATGTTAGTCATATACT
>DATESI010000077.1:0-7972 GCA_035270905.1 Anaerovoracaceae bacterium | reverse complement strand
AAAGGTGAGTTCAGCCCCGCAACCCAAGTAGCATTTGCCAAGGCACTTGCCCGCGGCGTGCATATTGTCATATCAACCGGCCGAAGCTTTGCATCACTTCCCAAGGAAATCTTTGAGATGAAGGGCCTTGAGTATGTCATTACATCAAACGGCGCCCATATCACAAGGCTTGACACCTGCAAGACCATATACGAAAACCATGTGAATTCGGAGGCAATAAATGCCGTAGTAAATGCCCTAAAGGGCAGTGGGTTTTCCGTCGAGGCTTTTGTGGACGGCAGGGCGTATATAGACCGCCAGGAGTTTGATCAGGTCCAAAATCATGGCTCAACATATAGAGATGTAAACTATATTCTCAAGACGAGAAATCCAGTAGACGACATCTTCTGCCATATCCTAGAGAACAGGGAAAAAATCGAGAATATCAACATCAACTTTGAATTCCTAGAGGATAAGGAGAGAATGGGAGAAATCCTAAGAAAGATAAAGAATATCACTCTAACATCCTCCTTCAATCACAACTGGGAAATCGGTGGAGAGAACACCAGCAAGGCACAGGCCCTTAGATTCCTTATGAACAAGCTGTATATTAAGGAGGAAGAACTCCTTGCCTGTGGCGATAGTCCAAACGACAGCAAAATGATTGAGCTTGCTGGAGTAGGAGCCTGCGTTGCCAATGCCACAGACGATGCGAAGGCAATAGCAGACGTGATAACAGATTCCAATGAAAATGACGGTGTTGCTAAGATTATTGAGAAATATTTATAGGGCAATTTGGAAATATAACAAGGATCTTTTCGAAGGTCCTTTTTTTAGTGCTGCTTTGTGAGACTCGGTTTTTTGGCTAAGATAAAATTTTTACATTATTTGTGAATTTTTATGTTTACAATATATGTAAGATATGCTAGTATTAACTAAAGATACCTAATAAAACCAAGGCTATGTAATATGAAAAGGAGGTCAAAGATGGAACAGGAAAGGGTTGAAAACAAAAAGCTTCTGGGAGACTTGGGTGAAGAACTGGCTGCAGAGGTACTGCGGGCAGAAAATTATGAAATCCTAGAAATGAAGTATAGGTGCAAGGTTGGTGAAATTGACATTGTTGCCCGCAGGGGTGATGTAATCGTCTTCGTGGAGGTAAAAACCAGGCAGTCGGATATTATGGGACTGCCACGGGAGGCAGTGAGCAGCACCAAGCAGCAGAGGATAAGAGCCGCCGCCTTGGACTATACATCAAGAATCAAGGAGACTTGGAAGTACATGGATTTTCAGGTAATAGAGATTACAGTTAATCAGATTACAAGAGCGTTTTAGAGCAAAACAAGCACCTGTGCTGACTCGCAGCATGGGGCAAAAAAGAAAAACATGTACCTGTGCCGACTCGCAGCATAGGGCAAAAAAGAAAAACAAAGGGGGATTTAAAAATGTTATCAAAGGTTATAACCGCAACCCTTCACGGCATAGAGGCAAGACCCGTGCTGGTGGAGACAGATATTACGAGGGGACTTCCCGCACTGAATATTGTTGGACTGGCAGATACAACTGTGAAGGAGGCAAGGGAGCGAATAAGGTCTGCAATCATTAACACGGGATGCAGGTATCCAATGGGGAGAATTACTGTCAACCTATCGCCTGCATATGTAAAGAAAAAGGGAAGCCACTTCGACCTTGCCATGGCCATAGGAATAATTGCCTCAAGTGAGCAGATATTCGATAGGGATATTGAGGAATATTGCTTCATAGGCGAGCTATCACTAGATGGCCGAATAAACAAGGTCAACGGAATACTGCCTATGCTAATGACTATTAAGGCAATGGGGATTAAGAAGGTAATCGTTCCTAAGGCTAACGCTGAGGAGGCAAGCCTTGTAGATGATTTGAACATATATGAAGGTGAAACATTGCAGCAGGTTCTCGACCATTTTAATCTAGTTGAAAGCCTTAAGATGATAGATGCAGCAGAAGGGATACAATCCATAAGGCAGGCGAGCACCAGTCTTGATTTTGCTCAGGTCAAGGGGCAGGAAATGGGTAAACGAGCCATAACCGTTGCGGTAGCAGGCAACCACGGCATACTCATGACAGGTTCTCCCGGAACGGGCAAGACCATGATGGCCATGCGCATTCCGACCATCATGCAGCCTATGACATACGAAGAAATTGTTGAGGCCACCATGGTCTATTCGGTGGCCGGACTATTGACGGAAAAAGACCCTTACATCACCCAAAGGCCTTTCAGACAGCCGCACCACCGCATCACCCCGCCTGGGCTTATCGGCGGAGGGAATTCACCTCGCCCAGGTGAAGTGTCGCTAGCCCACAAGGGGGTGCTTTTCCTAGATGAAATGGGGGAGTTCGACCGTAATACAATTGAAATGCTCAGGGTGCCTCTGGAGACGGGCAAGATTAATGTTTTTCGTCAGGGGGAAAACTTCACCTTCCCTGCGGATTTCATGCTGGTGGCAGCCACTAATCCTTGCAGGTGCGGGTATTATGGTGATCCAAGCCACGAGTGCAGTTGCAAGCCAGGGGAAATTGATGCCTACAGGGCGAAGCTTTCGGGACCTATACTTGATAGGATTGACATGCATATCGAGACGCTGCCTGTATCCTATAATCAGCTTGGACAGGAGGAAGGGATGTCCTCGGCTGCGATGGGTGCCAAAATCAGGGCTGCACAGGAGAGGCAGGAGGCAAGATATATAGATGAAAGTATTATGTTTAACTCTCAGATGGACAACGGGCTGGTGGAGAAGTTTTGCTCGCTGGGGCCGGCTGAGAATAAGATGCTACGGGGTGCCTTCGGCAAGCTTAATTTGAACCCGAGGACTTTGATGAAGGTGGTCAAGGTGGCGAGAACTATTGCGGATATTGAGGGTGAGGAGCGAATTAGGGAGGAGCATCTTGCTGAGGCTCTTCATTATCGTGCAGTTGTTGATGGAGTTAAAGGGAGGAGAGACTAATGGTAGATGTTAAAAAAATTGAGAGAATCAAATATGGCGAGGAGGGCTATCCTTACACACTTTACAATATTCAAAACCCACCGGAGGAGCTTTACTGTATAGGGGACACAGAGCTTCTCCATAGCTACGGGCTGGCGGTGGTGGGCTCTCGCAAGTGTACGGAATACGGCAAGACGGCGGCGGTTTCTATTGGAAGGCGACTTGGGGAAAACCACGTTACTGTTATAAGCGGCATGGCTCGGGGTATAGATACTCATGCACACAGGGGCTGCCTTGAGGTGGGCGGCAAAACCATTGCGGTTCTTGGCTGCGGAATAGATATGTGTTATCCTGTTCAAAATACAAGGCTAAAGGAAGAAATTGAAGCCAGGGGTCTGGTGGTGTCTGAATACCCACCGGGATACCCTGCATCTAAATACACCTTTCCTCAGAGGAATCGCATTATTAGCGGGCTATCTCAGGGTGTGGTCGTGGTGGAGGCGGGAATTTCCAGCGGTTCGCTTATTACGGCGGAGCTTGGGGCTGCTCAGGGTAAGGAGGTCTGGGCGGTGCCGGGGAACATCACCAGTCACTACAGCTTCGGGTGCAATAAGCTTCTTCGGGACGGCGCAAGAGCAATCTCGGTTATTGATGATTTGCTCAACGATGGAGGGATTACCCCTTCCGTTGGTGATGAGGTTTATGGTAATATGGGAGAGGATGAAAAAAAGATTTTTGATGTAATCAACAGTGGCGGTGAGGTGACAGTTGAAGAAATTTATCACAAAACCAACATAAAACCGTCGGTAATTAATGGTATAATCACTATTTTAGAGATGAAAGGAATAATTTTTTCGTCTTTTGGCAAAATTTTTATTGCAAAATTCTGAAAACAATAATACAATCATTCTTTGAACAATAGAAATATAGAAGGAAAAAAATAATTAATAATCTGGAGGAGAAATGGCCGGTACGAAAAAGACATTAGTAATAGTAGAATCACCATCAAAGGCAAAGACAATAGGCAAGTATCTTGGAACGAATTACAAGGTAGTTGCATCTGTTGGACATGTTAGGGACTTACCTAAGAGTAAGCTGGGCATCGATATAGAAAATAATTTTGAGCCACAGTATATTGCCATCAGAGGTAAGGGCGATTTAATTAAAGAATTAAAAAAGGAAGCAAAGGCTGCTTCCAAAGTATATCTGGCAACTGACCCGGACCGTGAGGGGGAAGCAATTTCATGGCATCTTGCATTTTTGCTGGGAATAGACCCAAGCTCGCCATGCAGGATTGAATTCAACGAAATAACTAAGGACACAATCAAGAATGCAATCAAGGAGCCGAGAGCTATCAACCTAAGACTGGTTGATGCACAGCAGGCGAGAAGAGTTCTTGATAGACTGGTGGGATATCAGATAAGCCCACTACTTTGGAGAAAGATTCAAAGAGGCCTCAGTGCAGGAAGAGTACAATCCGCCGCATTGAAAATAATCTGCGACAGGGAAAAGCAAATTAGAGATTTCATTCCTAAGGAATATTGGAATATTGTTGCTGAGTTTAACAAGGGCAAGGACTTTAGTGCCAAGCTAGCAGAATATAAAGGAAAGAAGCTCACAGTAGAGAGCAAGGAAAGTGCCGATGGGGTTATGTCTGACCTCAAAGAGGGCAAGTATATGGTGAAGTCCCTTACCGAGAAGGAAAGAATTAAGAGACCATTCGCACCATTTACAACCAGCAGCCTGCAGCAGGATGCAGCTAACAAGCTGAATTTTTTCACTAAAAAAACCATGATGATTGCACAGCAGTTATATGAGGGTGTTGAGATTAAGGGCCATGGAACTATTGGTCTCATAACCTACCTAAGAACCGACTCAGTTAGAATCTCAAGTGAGGCCAAGGCAGCAGCCAGTGCATATATCACGGACAAATACGGCAAGGGCTATACTGCCAACAACGTATTTTCAAATAAGAAAAAGGATATACAGGATGCCCATGAGGCTATCAGACCAAGTAATGTTAACCTTGAGCCTGATGCAATTAAGGAATCATTATCCAAGGATCAATACAATCTGTACAAGCTAATTTGGAGCAGATTCGTTGCCAGTCAGATGGCAGCAGCTAAATTCGATAACATGCAGGTTGAAATCGAAAATGGAGACTATATTTTCAAGACTACAGGCTCCAAGCTAACCTTCGACGGATACCAGAGAGTATATAATCCGCAAATGGATGAGGACAAGGACAAAATCCTACCTGCCTTGGCAGAGGGAGAAGAGCTTGACCTTAAGAATTTGACGGGAGACCAGAATTTCACTCAGCCGCCTTCGAGATTTACAGAAGCTAGTCTTGTCAAGGAGCTGGAGGAGAAGAACATAGGAAGACCGAGTACCTATGCACCTATAGTTGCAACCCTGGTAGACAGGAAGTACGTTGCCAGAGAGAAAAAATCCTTGGTGCCGAAGGAACTTGGATTTGTGGTAACAGATTTGATGGAAAACTATTTCAAGGAAATAGTTGACGTCAACTTTACTGCGGGTATGGAAGATAAGCTTGACGATGTGGAAATCAAGGACTTAGACTGGAAGAAGGTCATCAGCGAATTCTACGGGCCTCTTAAGGAGGAGCTGGAGGTTGCTGATAAGGCCATAGAAAAGGTGGAAATTGAGGCACAGCCAACAGGCGAGATGTGCGAGATCTGCGGACAGCCAATGGTTATCAAGATGGGCAGATTCGGAGAGTTTGCTGCTTGTAGCGGCTATCCTGAATGTAAGAATACCAAGCCAATCGTGAAAAAGACAGGAGTCGAATGTCCAAGCTGCGGCAAGGACATCATTGCAAGAAAGAGCAAGAAGGGTAAGCTGTTCTACGGATGCAGCGGTTATCCTAACTGCAACCAGGTATTCTGGTATAAGCCTGTCAATAAGAAATGTCCGGAGTGTGGCTCACTTCTGATGGAAAAAAAGACTAAAACAAGCAAATACGCTTGCTCAAATAGTGAATGCAATTATAAAGAGTAACAAGGGAGGAAGAGATAATGGTACAATTTCATGCAACTACTATAGTTGCCGTAAGAAGAGGCCCTGACGATATCGCCATCGGCGGTGACGGACAGGTAACAATGGGAGAAACAGCCATCATGAAGAATGGCGCTAAGAAGGTAAAGAAGATTTATAAGAACACAGTTCTTTCGGGATTCGCAGGTTCAGTTGCCGACGCATTCGCATTGACAGAGAAATTTGAGAAGAAGCTTGAGGAACATTCAGGAAATCTAAAGAGAGCAGCTGTTGATCTAGCACAGATTTGGCGTTCTGATAAGGGGATGAGAAGCTTGGAGGCACTTATGATAGTTGCTGACAAGGAGGATTTGCTAGTAATCTCAGGTAATGGTGAGGTTATCAACCCTGACCAGGACTTCGTAGCCATCGGCTCAGGTGGAAACTTCGCATATTCCGCTGCTAATGCTTTATATAATCACACTGATATGTCTGCAGAGGAAATCGTTAGAGAATCACTTAAGATAGCTTCATCTATCTGCGTATATACTAACGATCATATCACTGTAGAAAAGTTATAAGGGGGAATTAAACATGGCAAGTACAATTCACAGCATGACGCCGAAGGAAATCGTCGCAGAGCTGGACAAATACATTATCGGACAGGACGAAGCTAAAAAATCAGTTGCAGTTGCACTGAGAAATAGATATAGAAGAAGCCTTCTCTCAGAAGAGATGAGAGAAGAAATCACACCGAAGAACATCCTTATGATGGGTCCTACTGGTGTTGGTAAAACAGAAATCGCAAGACGACTTGCAAAGCTTATGGATGCACCATTTGTAAAGGTTGAGGCAACGAAGTTTACCGAGGTTGGATACGTTGGACGAGATGTAGACTCAATGGTAAGAGACTTGGTCGAAGCATCGATTAGAATTACTAAGCAGAGCAAGCTACAGGAGAAGTACGACATTGCCGAGGAAATCGCTGAGGAAAAGATTATAGAAGCAATTATCCCAGGCAAGAAAAAGTCACCGGCAAGCTCAGGCTCCAAGAATCCATTTGACTTCATTTTGAATAATGCTGGATACCCAAGCCAGAAGAAGCTTTACGAGGATAGCAAGGCTAAGGAAGAAGACGAAAAGCAGACTGAAGCAGACGCTAGCGATATCGAAATGGCAAGAGAACAGGTTAGACAGCAGCTTAAGCAGGGACTTCTTGAGGAACAGTTCATTGAAATCGAGGTTGAGGATGCCCCTAAGGGTAATCAGCTTGATATGAGTAACGAAGGCATGAGTATTGCCATCGGAAACATCTTCGGCGATGCAGCTCCAAAGAAAACTAAGAAAAAGAGATGCAGAGTAAGAGAGGCAAGAAAGATTCTTCGCGAGCAGGAAGCTCAGAACATGCTGGACATGGATCAGGTAACTGACGAAGCATTAGAAAATGCTGAGCAGAATGGCATCATCTTCATAGATGAAATCGATAAGATCGCGCAGGGCAGCGGATACAGATCAGGTGCAGACGTTTCGAGAGAAGGAGTTCAGAGAGACATTCTTCCAATCGTAGAAGGAAGCGTTGTTAACACTAAATACGGACCTGTTAAGACAGACCATGTATTATTCATCGGTGCAGGAGCATTCCATACAGCTAAGCCGACAGATTTGATTCCTGAATTACAGGGTAGATTCCCAATCAGAGTAGAGCTTGAAAATTTGACTAAGGAATCATTCCTTCAGATTTTGACAGTGCCAGAAAACGCAATTTTGAAGCAGCACAAGGCACTACTAGAAACAGAGGGCATTATTGTTGAGTTCACAGAGGATGCAATTGATGAAATAGCAACCATGGCATTCCTTATGAATGAGCAAACAGAAAATATCGGAGCAAGAAGACTGCATACCATACTTGAAAAGCTACTTGAAGACATTTCATTCAATATTCCAGACATGGAAGAAGAAAAGGTAGTAATTGATGCAGAATATGTAAAGAATAAGTTTATTGAAAAGATTAATGCAGAGGATGTAGATAGATA
>DATESI010000076.1:0-2362 GCA_035270905.1 Anaerovoracaceae bacterium | reverse complement strand
GTATCAACTGCGGGCACCAGTAGTAGTCCGGAGTCCAGCAGCAGCACCGTAACGGCAACTATGCAAATCGTCTTAAACAGTGCAGGAGGTGAACAGTAATGCTAAGTAGAAAATTTACTTCCAGAGAAAAGGTTCTTCTTGTAATCTTTGCTATTTTGCTGCTAGGGGTGTTCTATTACCAGGGTGTAATCAGGACTGTTGACGATATGAAGGTTCAGTACGATACTATCGACCTTGAGGATCAAATCGCAATGGAGCAGACTAAGGCTCTCAGCAGACAGCAGATGGAAACAGAAATGAGTGGCGGCAACCTGACTGTAACAGGCATGGTTGCAAGCTATGACAATATTAAGCAGGAAATCAGTGCTCTCAACGAAATCTTCGCTGATGCGGCAAGCTACAATTTGAGCTTCGCCCAGCCGGTGAAGGAGGGCAGTGCTGTAAGACGTGATATAAGTGTAACCTTCCACGCAAACAGCTACAATACTGCAGTATCAATTATTAGAGACTTACATAATTGCAGATATAGATGCCTTATTAAGGATATTACATTCAGCTCCGGTGAGGGAATCAGAGCCGGCAGCGAGGTTGATGTCAGCCTAGGCGTAACATTCTTCGAGACAATGTACAATGCAAACACTACAACCGGATTAGCAGAAGCTGCGGAGTAAACCTAGGCGGCTGATCCGACTACGTTGACCATATTGCGAGGTAGTCCGCAAATTGGATTACCCAATCACCCCGAGCTACGGGGACAAGGGAGCAAAAATGAAAAGTTTTCTGAAAGGCACGGGCAAGGGGCCTGAGGCTTCGGCCTGCGAACACGAAAGCCCGGCATCCAAGGGAAAACTGAATAACATGATTGGTTGCGTCAAACACAATCGCAAGGGCTTTTCTCTAGTTGAGATGCTAACAGCTGTTGCGATTTTGGCCATTCTTGTAAGCATCTCCATCGTTGGAGTTATCGGCTACATGAACAACCTCAAAGCAACCGAAATGGACTCTGCCGCAAGACAGATATTTGTTGCTGCCCAAAACCACCTGACCCAGGCCAAAGCCAGCGGCCAGTGGGATGCATTTGTTAGTAATCCTACCGGTTCTACTACTACTGATTCAGGAATTACTCTTGATGAAGCAAGAACTATCGGCGAGCTAATACCTGAAATGCCATCAGACTTCACAAGTGATGCATGGGATAACAGCAAGGAAAGATACCGATACATTGAATTTACTGAGGAAACCGCTCTTTTGCAAAGCAGTGCGCTTAAGTACCTGCTTCCTTTTGGTGCCCTTGAAGAAGATATTCGTACTGACGGACACTATGTAATCGAATATGATGCAGTAGCAGGAAATGTCTACGGAGTTTTCTACACAGATAGCAACCTGCCACTTGAATACAGTAAGGTCATTAAAAAGCTGAATGAAACAAAGGGCGACGTTTCAGGCCGTTCCAATACTAGAGAGGGTAGCAAAATTCGTGCAAGATACTTAGATGTGGATGGCAATAAATACACAGTTGGATACTATGGCGGAGCCATGGCTAATTATCTCGAAGCAGAAGTACTTGCAGAGCCAACAGTGGAAATTAAAAATGAAGAACGACTGATAGTTGAGGTAACAGATCCAAACTACTTCAAGAATACAAACAGCGGTGTGGGATACCAGACTAAAGTGGTTTTGAACGTCAAAGGTGTAGAAAGTGGAGCAGAGAAGATGATTCCACTTGATTTGGGTGATTATAAACCTACAATTTCCAATATAGTAACGGATCGAAGTTTAGAATCATTACATACTGATGATGGGTTCGTATTTTATGCAGGTCCGAGCATTGACTCCAGTAACCTAAGCCAAACAAACCTAGTATACTCTGTTGTATTTGATGATATTACAAATTCACTTCAGGATGGAGACACATTTAAGCATGGACAGCATTTTGCTGAACTTTTCCCTGAATTCATTCCGGGAGAAGATATTGTTGTGACTGCAGAATGTTCAAGCAACCATGTTCTGTCTACACCTGTTAAGGGGAGCGCAACAGGCAACAGCTTGTTCGAGTCAAGAATAGATGTGGGAAATGAGGCAACCGTAAGAGTTGCTAATGTTAGAAATATAGAAAACCTTGACAATTCGATTTCCGGATTACCGCAGAAAATTGGAGCAATGGATGCAGAATCAATGGATAAAAAAATAGTTAAATCTGTTGTAACTCGTGTTATACAGATTAAAGATATTGATTTCAAGGTATCGGAAAATAATGAATTAGGATTTTATGATGGCAAAAGTATTTGTGCTTATAACTCTGTTGACCCAAATCTGAAATTTGGTGACGTAAAAGCACATGCAGCACAATTTGTTCCAATAA
>DATESI010000075.1:0-5517 GCA_035270905.1 Anaerovoracaceae bacterium | reverse complement strand
CCCCCAAGTATATTTAGAAGCGTAGTCTTGCCAGCACCAGAGGCACCAACAATTACGCAAATTTCACCCTTTTCAATTTCAAAGGTCGCATCGTGAAGGGCTTCGATTGAAATCTCACCCATTTTGTAAACCTTTTGGACCTTATCAAACTTTACGAAAGCACTCATTAGGCTGCTCCTCCTTGCATTTTTGTATAAACACCATTTTATCATATATATGAAGAAAAAGCCATTGCACTTGAAGTATATTTGGTGTATTTTCTGTGTTTTTTCAAGGGTTTTTGAGGAGGAACTGCTACATCGCCTTACGCCTTTGGGGAACTCTCACAATTACGAACCGTCTTTGCCAAGCCAAAAATAAGAAAAGTGCTCCGAAGGCAAGAGAAATAAGGAAGAAAATTAAAATGCTGCTATATCCCGGATAGGTGGCGGGAATATTATTCACAAATCTGGTAGTGAAATAGATAGTAGCTATTATGGGAAGTATGGTAGGCACATACACCCTCCCGAAGAATTTCTCGCCGAAGTAATCCCTAATGATTGCAGGCATAATGATGAAGAGGGAGGTTGAGGCAATGCCATAGACCAGCACTGCTAAGATATAGATATAGGGATGCTGGGAGGTTTCTACCAAAATACACAGGGCAAGCTGTCCCAAAACTGCAAGGACTATTCCGCCAAGAAACCCGCTCCTCCTATCGATGAAGGCACCTGCCAGGATTGGCCCAAGGAAGGAACCCAGTGCCACAAGCAATTTGGAAGGAAGTACAAGGTCTTCCTCAAGACCTGCAGCCTGACAAAACACGGGAAGCCCAGAGTGGAAGGAATAAAACATGGCAAAAATCAAAAAAGAAAAAATAAGGAGGACAAAGGAAACCCTTTTGGCCATGAGACCAAGCACCAAGACCTGCCCCGCATCCAAACCCGGGGCAGCCGAAGGCTGCACCTTTCCTGCGGAGCAATCTCCTTCGGCAGAGCCATTGACTGGGGCAGCCGAAGAAGCCTTTGCCATTGAGAATCTTTTTGCAAAAAAAATAATCCCCCAAACCACCAAAGCACCAAGGCTTACGGTGATGCTTTCTCTTCCCAGCATGCATAGGGACATGAAAAGACCCGACACAAGATACTCCTTGCGGGGCCTCGCGTTGATTCTGCCAAGCAGCAGAGGGACCATACATATTAAAGCCACATTAGTTAGTTCTACCCACATTTTTCCTCCGTGAATTTTATCTAAATTTGTCGATGAACAGTCGATGAACAATTGAACCTTTCATTGACCCGACAATATTTAGGGTTGGCGTTGTTCAAAAAAATATACATAGATATTGCACCCACAAGACATTTCATGCTATAATATTTTTGTTGATTTATCAGTAATGCTGGTGGTCAACATTGAAAAAAAGGTGTTAGATGTATATGGGATATAACTAACGATGAGATAGAGGTGCAGAATGAAAAAATTATGCTCCCTTCTTCTTGCGGCCGTATTGATTTTGGGTATGTCAGTACCTATGACAGTATTTGCGGACAAGGAGACGGACGAAACCAATAAGGAACAGACAATTTCAATTATTTTTTCACACGATATGCATTCCCATTTGGATGCGAGTACATACGTGAAAAATGGGGAGACCTACGAAAGGGGTGGCTTCGCCAAGCTGGCGACTACCGTTAACCAGATTAAGGAAGAATATCCCGATACCTTCATGTTTGATGCTGGCGACTTCTCAATGGGTACACCATTCATGACTATTTATGAAAGGGTTGCAGCTGAGCTTAGAATGATGGGCGTTCTTGGGTATGATGCGGTGACTTTGGGTAACCATGAATTTGATTATAGACCTGAGGGCCTCAACAGAATGATGAAGGCAACTATGAAATCGGGAGACCCGTACCCTCAGATTGTTGAAGCGAGTATAGACTGGACAAGCTCCCTTGCTGTTAAGGATGAGGATTATCATCACCATGCAATCAAGCTTCAGGAAACATGCAACAACTACGGCATGAAGGACTATACAGTTATAGAGAAGAACGGAACCAGAATTGCAGTGTTTGGTATCTTCGGTAAGGAGTCGGAAGAATATGCGCCTCTTGCAGGTGTTAAGTTCTATGATCCTATCGAGGCAGCAAGAAGGACCGTTGAAGCAATTAAGAGTAACGAAGAAGATATAGATTTGGTCGTATGTCTATCCCACAGCGGAACTAATACAGAGGACCCCGAAAAATCAGAGGACGAAATTCTTGCACGAAGTGTAAGCGGAATAGATTTGATTGTAAGCGGTCACAGCCATAGCGAGCTAAGCCAGCCGCTGGTAGTTAATAATACAGTAATCGCATCATGCGGTGAATATACTAATAATCTTGGTCATTTGACCTTCACTAAGACAGACGAGGGATATGCCCTAGGAGACTACGCACTTATTCCAATGAAAACTAGTGTTGTCAAGGATTGGAGAATCCAAAATCTTGTGGAGCAATTCAGGGCTCAGGTTGATGAGAGATATTTCTCCCAATACGGATATACTCTGGATACCGTTCTTGCAAGAGCACCATTTGATTTCACAGACTTCGACCAGTTTGGAGCGGAGCAGGGTGAGGATACTTTAGGCAACCTGATTACAGATTCCTATATTTATGCCGTTAAGAAGGCTGAGGGTGAGGACTACGAACCTGTAGATGTTGCAATCACAGCTAAGGGAGTTATTCGTGATTCAATCAAGAAGGGCAATGTTACCGTTGAGGATGTATTCAATGTATTGTCTCTTGGAATTGGACCTGATGTTAAGCCGGGATATCCACTGGTAAGCGTTTACCTGACAGGAGCGGAGCTTAAGACAATGGCAGAGGTGGACATTTCCGTTTCAGAAATTATGGAGCCTGCAAGGCTTTATATGAGTGGTCTTAAGTATACATATAATCCAAACAGATTGATACTCAATAGAGTGACGTCTACTCAGCTTGACCTAGGGGACGGCAAGACACAGGAGCTTGACAATGACAAGCTTTACCGAGTAGTAGGTGGATTGTTCGCTTGTCAGATGATTGGTACTGTAGAAAGCAAGTCCTACGGACTTTTGGTTGTAGAGCCTAAGGACAAGGACGGCAATGTTATTACAAACTTCGAAGAACATATAATATATGACTCAAGGACTGATATGGAACTGAAGGAATGGTATGCTCTAGCTACATATGTTGATTCCTTCAAGAATAATACTATACCTGATAGATTCCAAAGCCCAGAGGGCCGTAAGGTTGAGGTTGACAGCAAGAACATTATTGAGCTGGTTAAGAGCCCTAACAAGATTTTTTGGATGGCACTGGGAGTACTGATTATCATTCTCGCCATTCTAATCCTAGCCATAATTCTAATTTCAAGATTGTTTGGCGGCAGGAGAAGAAGACATAGGAATAAGAAGAACGAGCCAGCACCAATATTCAGCAACAGGAAGAACAAATATAGAAGCCGCTGGAAGAGATAAGACAAAAATACACAAGAAAAACAATAATAGAGCAAATAAGCATATATAGAAACTCAAAACACATCATGCACAACATGATGTGTTTTTTTGTGTCCCAAGGAGGGTTGAGGTGGGTGCTGCGGTATAAAATGTGGGGGATAATCCAAAAAAATGCATAAAAATGTTTGAAAAGTGGTGCGAAGTGGTGTATAGTGGAGATAAACTAGAGAATAGACCCTAGAGCAGTGCCCCCAAAAATAGGGACAACCGTTGAAGAGGGCTCCAGTTTATTAACCCAAAGAGGAGGTGATGACCTATGTTTATGGGCACATACTACAACTCAATAGACACTAAGAATAGGTTAATCATTCCTTCCAAGCATAGAGACCTGCTCTGCGGCAAATGCGTAATCACCAAGGGACTTGATAGATGCCTTTGCATTTATACAATGGGAGATTGGGAGAAGCAGATGGAAAAGATAGGTACATTACCTGAGTCTGATCCTAAGGTTAGAGCCTTCATCAGACATTTCTGTGCTAACGCAACCGAATGTGAAATTGACAAGCAGGGTAGAATCACCTTGCCGACTGAGCTTAAGGAATATGCGAGAATTGACAAAGAGCTTGTGACAATGGGCGCAATGAAGAAGATAGAAATCTGGAGCAAGGAAACATGGGATACTCCAGATAACGAAAATAAAATGGATACAGATGAGTTCGCATCCTCCTTACAAGAATATAATTTCTAAGAGGTGTGATATGGAATTTAAACATAGGTCCGTTTTACTAAATGAGACTGTTAATAATTTGAAAATAAAGCCTGGTGGAGTCTATGTGGACGGAACGCTGGGCGGAGGTGGACATGCCTCGGCAGTATGCGAGTGTCTTTCACCTGATGGATTGCTCATAGGCATCGATAGAGATACTGATGCCCTTGAAGCAGCCAAGACAAGACTTGCTTCCTATAAGTGTAGGAAGGAATTTATACAGAGTAATTATTCGGATATCAAGTACGTTATTGCTGAGCTAGGGATAGACAAAATAGATGGAGCTGTACTTGACCTTGGCGTCTCATCCTTTCAGCTAGATAACAAGGAGCGAGGTTTTTCCTATATGCAGGACGCCCCTCTCGACATGAGAATGAGCAGAGACGACAGCTTTACCGCCTATGATGTGGTGAATACCTACGACGAGCGGGAACTCTTCCGAGTTATCAATAGATACGGCGAAGAAAAGTGGGCATCACGAATTGCAAAGTTTGTGGTTCAGGCCCGTCAAACCAAACCAATCGAAACTACATTTGAGTTAGTTGATATAATCAAGGCCGCAATTCCGGCATCAGCCAGAAGAGATGGGCCGCACCCTGCCAAGAGAACATTCCAGGCAATACGAATTGAAGTCAACGACGAGCTTGGACAGCTTGAACGTGCCATCGAGGAGTTTTGCGATTGCTTGGCACCGGGAGGTAGACTTTGTGTCATCACCTTCCACTCCCTTGAGGATCGTATCGTCAAGGACATTATCAACAGGAGGGTCAACCCCTGCACATGCCCTAAGGAATTTCCTGTATGCGTGTGTGGTAAGGTTGCTGACATCAAAAAAATTTCTAAGAAACCAATTATCCCTACAGATGAGGAGCTTGAAGAAAACCCTCGTTCAAGGAGCGCCAAGCTTCGTGTAGCGGAAAAATTATAATGAGAAGGTAGGCAATACAGAGAAGTTATTACTTTTGCTTTTATGAATGTGAGGCACACAATGGTTACAGCTGAAAAGAGGTACACAGGTTCATTGGCAACACCCGTAGTTCCTAAGCTGCGAGTAGCACCAAGAAGAGAGCAAGTAAATAATAGGCAAAGTGAACCGGCAATCAGTGTAAACGATAAGCGTAGAATACTGGTTACCACTGTTGTAGTGGGAATCGTTTGTATCGTAATGGTTATAGTTGCAGCCTTTGCCGCACAGCTTCGTATTGAAAACAATGGTCTTATCAAGGAGAACGAGGCAATCCAAAATGAGATTGACACTCTTAATGTGGAGCTCCAAAGCGCCAACAGTCTGGAA
>DATESI010000074.1:0-2956 GCA_035270905.1 Anaerovoracaceae bacterium | reverse complement strand
ACCCTCCATAATTTAATCTAACGACTCATCTATTTTACTCCAAAATTTGCCTAAAGTAAATGAGTTACCATTGATGTTTTTTTGTAGATTCTGTGATTATTGCGGTATTGGAATCTCAAACTCCAATTCTCCCATAGCACCTATGGCGATTTCGTATTTATTGAAGACAACAACCACACTTTTTTCGTCAGGCGATACATAAAAACTGCGGTTTTCTGTAATTAATCTACTTATGTCTACATCATCAAAATAACCGGATTTTTCATCAGCAGGCATTTTATCAATGTCTGCTTTTATTTTGGTTGTAACAATTTTCTTGTAGTTTGACCCCAGCATATCCTTCAGACTAACCTGTTTTCCACTCTTTAGGTCTATATTATAATAACGACTTGTGCGATAGGCTGATGCCAGCGTTTCATACTTGTATACCATGAAGGAAGCATAGTTGTCTGTTACACATTTGGTTTCATAGTCCACGACCACCTCAAGAGGAATATAATCCTCGGGACTTCCGCCGGTATTCAGGTATATTTCATAATACTCATCAGCCCTTGCAGTTGCATCAGCAATCTCTTCATTTATAGTTTCCTGTATTTCTCTATTTATCTTTTTTTCAAGTGTAGTGTTAGCATATAATTCTATTTCCGGTTCTGTTACGTTGATGCTCTTGACCTTATCCCCATAATCCTCTTCAACAAATGTGCAAATCCCAAAGAGATTACCAACCACCGGCACATTCTTAACCTGGTCAGCGAAGGAAGGATTGCAATTTAGTACCGTCACAAAGGTCAGGCAAAGAGCAGCTGCAGCTGCAGCAATCTTACGGAAATTTTGTCTTCGTCTAGTGGTAGATACATTCCGGACTTTGCCCGTTGCATCATTAATAGTAGCATCATTGTTCCTTGCTACCGCTGACTTAATCATTTCATCGTAGCCCTGAGGTGTCATTATGCTGCTATATGATTCTTTAATTGGATTTTTCATCTTCTTTACCTCCTTGCTCATAATCGCAAAGATTGTCTCTCAAAATGTCAATCGCCCTGTATAGCCTAGTCTTCACCGTGTTAATATTAGTTTTGGTAGTCTGTGCAATTTCCTGCAGACTCATCTCCTCATAAAACCGAAGAAATATTATTGTCTTAAGATTTGTTTCCAGCATGCCAATAGCTTCTTGGAGTTCCTCAGCACTGATTCCATCAAGTTCCTCAAGAACAAACTCTGGCTCCGCCATGATTTCCTCATTGTACTCCACCAGAGTAAACTTCTTACTCTCTCGAAGATGCATTAAGCATGTGTTAATTAATATCCGATAAAACCATGTCTTGATATATTCTGGGTTTCGCAGTGTCCAAACCTTGTCGAGAGCCTTAACAATGGCATCCTGTACCATGTCCATGGCCGTCGCCTCGTTTTTGACATAACTAAAAGCCAATCGGTAAAATCCTTCCCGATTTTGCATAATATATTCTATTAGTTCATCTCTATTTTTACCGCTTTGCACCGCAATAGCCCCTGCCTATCTAAAATATTCTTTTACCTTTTCCTCTGCGTTTTCATCATCTGTTACGACAACTACAATGTAATTGCCCCTTTGATGGATTATAGCCTGCTCAAGCTTTTGAACCTCTGCCGGCATGTAGTCTGCGAAGCTTGATATTCTGTCTTCAATATGGCTGTTGATACTATCCTTAAGTGCCTTAACATTGTCAGCACTACTCGCCTTGAAGATTGCCAGCTCTTCAGCTGTTGCACCACTACCTACGCAAACCTGTGCCTCAGTTCCCTCAGGCAAATCATATAGCATTGACACCATATTGTCCTGAATTCTTGTGATTTCATCCTCAAATTCTATGTTTGAAAGACTATATCCCATAAAGTCCTCCATGTCAACTCCTGCATCCGCCTTGTCCCCACATCCAAATAGGGCAAGACACATTGTAACAATCATTATAGCACATAGACTCCTCTTAATCTGCCCTTTCTTAGGTATTCCACTCTTAATGTTCCCCTTCATATCCAGTTCTTCCATTAGTATGCCTAATCCTCCTTTATCGTATGACATTCCAAATATTCTATCCATTTACGGCAATAGTCCGCCTTGAGATGTACCCCGTCGTAGGCCGCACCCTCAGGCAAATATCCCTCTTTATTTGCCACGGCACCAAAAACATTTACATAGTAAACTTCCTTCTCCTCACACATCTTCTTTAGCTTCCTGTTGTATCGACGAATCTTCTTAAGGTTGTATATATCACTGTTTTCGGATTTTTCCCTTGAGACCGGCAAAATGGATTGGACATATACGGTTGCATCCGGACTAATTTCACGCATCTCATCGATTATATCCCCATATTTTTCGATAAAATTGTCGGAGTATACCCAGCCAAGCTCGTTCATTCCCAGCATTATGTACACCTTTCGAAAATCCGGATTCGCCTTGATAGCCCGGAGCATGCTCACCCTCTCCCCCTCGAGAAGGTAGTCATTGTCCGTAAAAAATGTATCCACCATCAGTCCCTGACATGCGTACATCTTGGCCCCCTTAAGCCCCGTGTATAAGAAAAACCCTTTGGTTCTGGAGTTCCCAATAAAGATTGCATCATCAAAATACTCCTCACCTACAGGCTCACTCTCCGGCACAGCCTTGCCAAAATCATACTCTTCCTTTGCCTCCCCTTGTGGTTCCTCGGAATTGTGGGGCAAAGCCATACATATCGCGATAGCCAACACTACCACAAGAATCCCCAATACGATGGCAACCCCCACTTTTCCCTTTTGTCCCTTTGCTTGTCCTCTTAACTGTCTCATCTCTACTTCCCTATAGCCCTCCTCATTTTGTCCGTCTACCTATTAGATGCAAACCCCACCAAAAAGTTTGGGGGAAAGCCAAGATTTTTGTAGAAAATTTGAATAAAATTTTTTCCCAAGAAAAAAGCGAAGAACCTTTCCTCTTCGG
>DATESI010000073.1:0-3298 GCA_035270905.1 Anaerovoracaceae bacterium | reverse complement strand
GTTTCCAAAGACATCCACTGTTTTCACACTTATTATATTATACTCTCTTATAAGTTTTTCGCAAGACAAAATCATCCTACTTTTTTCGCGAACGAAAAACTGTTCAGGTCTATGTACTCTGCCATCATAGTTAAAGTCTACGCTCCAAGACTCAATCAAATCACATGAATTATTTTTCATGACTTCTTTAATTGTATCCAGTGATTTTTCATCTACAATCTTGGCAAGATTACGTGGCTTGTATCCAGTAATCCCTACGGTGATGTGCTTCATTGAAGTCATATCTGCATCATCAATAGATACCTTAATTTTCGCATTACCGCCGCCACGAAGTGCTTCATTATCCTCGCTCTCAAAGGTTACAACCTTGAATCCACTGCCCCCATTAATGCCAACACTAGTCCTTAGTCCGCAGGTGCTCCCAAGCCTCTTAATTGTGCTTTCTATTGCAAGAGTTCCGCTGTCACTGGCAATCCATCTGCGTCCCATCTTGGCACAAACTGCTGGGAAGGTCCCCGAACCGCAGAAGAAGTCCGCACATAGGTCACCCTCCTTGGTACAGCTTTCTATAATTCTTTCCATGAGAGCCTCAGGCTTTTGAGTCGCATATCCAGTTCTTTCTGAGGAAGTCCTGCCAACCATATCAATTTGCCAGACATCCTTCATGTTAACCATAGTGTACCAGCCAACCTCGTCTCGGTATTCCTTAACACCCTTGAAACGATAAGGCTTGAACTCACGGTTATATGATTTCTCCTGGAGTGGTTTGAAGTAATATTTGGGAGTCTTGCTGTACACCAATATAGTATCGTGCTTCTTAGAAAAAGACCGTTTGCCTGTGCCTCCAGATTTGTAGGTCCAGATGATTTCATTGACAAAATTGTTCTCACCGAAGATTTCATCAAGAATCACCTTAGCATAGTGAACAACATGCCAGTCAAGATGAACCCAAGCAGTTCCATCATCTGCAAGCAAATCACGCATTAGCATGAATCTAACCGTCAGCATCTTGAGATACTCACCCACGCCCTTTTGCCATATATCCTCATAAGCAAAGTGCTTGATGCTCTCCTCACCCACCTTGATAACTGCATCGTAATTAGCCTTAGAAAAAAACGGCGGGTCAATATAAATAAGCTTGATTTTCCCTGCCATGCCTTGAGCCTCAATGAGTGACTTCATGAACAAGCCGTTTTCGCCGTGGCATAGAATATTCTCAGCCTCGCCAAAACTCTCACTATGGCAATCCATTTCCCTTGCACCAATGCCCCCTATTTCCTCAGAAATATAGAAAGGCTTCCCATACAAACTATCGTA
The DNA here is from genome assembly GCA_035270905.1 of Anaerovoracaceae bacterium. Classification (GTDB taxonomy): domain Bacteria; phylum Bacillota; class Clostridia; order Peptostreptococcales; family Anaerovoracaceae; genus JAVXAG01. The sequence continues at coordinate 1,981 of DATESI010000073.1, read as the reverse complement.
TTTTTTTTGACTTTGCTTTATAATCCTTGGAAGCTCTGTTATTAAACTCATTCTTCCTTCCTCCCGATTGGTTTTTTCGTCCGTTGCCAGACCCCGCACCACCTCTTGCGCCCAGCAAAAATCCAATTAAGTCCTCTCGCCCGCAAAGCTGCAACGCCCGCTTTACAGTGTCACGATTTTCAGCCTTGTTGAAGTGTATCAACGCCCTTTGCATTTTCTTTTCGTCCATGGTCTTAGGCACGTAGACAGGCTCCATTGTAAAAGGGTCCATTTCCGTATAATACATGCAGGTGGCAAGAGTCCCCGGCGTTGGATAAAAGTCCTGAACCTGATCCGGTACAAACCCTCGTTTCTTCAGAAACACCGCCAGTTCCACCGCATCATCCAGAGTGCTGCCCGGGTGTGAGGATATCAAATAAGGTATCAAATACTGCTTCAGACCGAGTTTCTCGTTGATTGCGAAGAACTTATCACTGAAGGCCGTAAAAACCTCCTTTGAGGGCTTCCTCATATAATAAAGCACCCTGTCCGAAATATGCTCCGGCGCCACCTTAAGGGTCCCGCTCACATGATACTTGCAAAGCTCCCGCAAGAACGTATCATCAGGATCCGCCATAACATAGTCATATCTTATACCCGACCTAATGAACACCTTCTTAACCTTGTCAAGCCCCCGCAGAGCCCGCAAGACATCAAGATAATCACTGTGGTCCACATTCATATTCTTACATGGTGCAGGATAGAGACAATCCTTGTCCGTGCAAACCCCGCTCCTAAGCTGCTTGTCACATGCCGGTGCCCTGAAATTTGCCGTCGGTCCGCCCACATCGTGAATGTAGCCCTTGAAATCGGGTTTCTCAGTCAGATGAGTAGCCTCCCTAACAATAGATTCCTTGCTGCGACTTCTGACCTGCCTGCCCTGATGATACGTCAAAGCACAGAAACTGCATCCCCCGAAGCACCCACGCCCCGAGACAATACTAAACTTGATTTCCCTGAAGGCCGGAATGCCTCCCATTTCCTCATACATAGGGTGGTACTCATTCTCATAAGGCAGCTCATAAACATCGTCAAGGTCCTCCCGCTCAAGAGGCGGCTGCGGCGGATTTTGCACAACCCAAAGATTGTCCCCGTACCTCTCCCCCAGCGTCTTGCCGTTAATATAGTCATTGCTGCGGTACGCCGTAGCGAAGCTCCTGCAATAGGCCTCCTTAGATTCCTTGATTTCCTCAAAGGCAGGAAGCACAATATAGTCAGGAAATGCAGGGGCAATTTTGGCCTTGTAGCAGGTGCCCCTTATCCAGCTTATGTCCTTGGCTTCGATACCCGAGTCAAGAGCTTCTGCAATTTCAATAATTGCCTTCTCCCCCATTCCGTAGATTAAAAGGTCAGCCTTGGCATCAAGAAGAATTGAACGCCTCACCTTGTCCTCCCAGTAGTCATAGTGTCCAAGCCTCCTAAGACTTGCTTCAATTCCGCCTATGATAATAGGAACATCCTTGTAGGCTTCCCTCGCCCTGTTGCTATAAACAATTACAGCCCTGTCAGGCCTTTTGCCACGTTCTCCACCAGGGGAATACTCATCCACCCTTCTCCTGTGCTTGAACACCGAAAAGTTGTTAACCATAGAGTCCACAGTCCCGCTGTTAATGAGAAACCCCAGCCTTGGCTTGCCGAAGCGTTTGAAATCCTCCGCCGACCTATAGTCAGGCTGAGGAAGTATGGCTACCTTGTAGCCTCTGCTTTCAAGAAGACGCGAAATAATTGCCGTGCCAAAGGAATGGTGGTCAACATAGCCATCACCTGTGACAAGAACGAAGTCCACCTGACTCCATCCCCGTGCATCCATATCCTTTTTATTTACTGGTAAAAACATTCTTTGCCTCCTCCATGCTTGTTAAATTCGTCTGTGCCTCGTGTTGCTCGCCGTGGCTCGTTCCCTGCCGTGGCTCGTGGCTCGCCGCGGCTCGCACCTAAAGCA
>DATESI010000072.1:0-2155 GCA_035270905.1 Anaerovoracaceae bacterium | reverse complement strand
ATGCTATATTCTACAGGCTGCACATCTAGCTTGCCCGCCTCAATCTTAGACATGTTGAGTACATTATTGATTATCGCAAGAAGGGTCTTGCCCGCCTGCTTAATACTTATGGAATATTGGGTGATTTGCTCGTCCTTGCTGTCCCGCAGTATCAAATCATTCAGACCTATTATTGCATTGATAGGAGTTCTGATTTCGTTAGACATGGAGGACAAGAATTGGGACTTGGCCCTTGATGCTTCCTCCGCCCTTTGAACTGGCTTAATGAGAGCCGTACTGAATGCTCTAATACTTATGAGTACTAGGGCAAGGCAAAGCAAAATTACGGCAATGACATAGGTTCTAAGCATCTCCAAATATTCTGCCTGCCACTGTGATTTTTCTATGGCTATGACAACATGTAGATTACCCTTTTCTACCTGGCTGGTAAACATCATTCTTTCCATGCCGTCGTAATCTCTTATCCACCTGTTATGCATGGAGTCATCCTCTAGTAATTCAATAAGCTCATCATAGGCACCGTTTTCGAACATATATAGGGTGGTATATATATCGTCCTTGTATAGATCTTCGTTCTTAGGGTGGGTGATTATACCCATGCTATCGTCAATTAGCATGGCATATGAATCGTCAGGAAGGGCGGTCTTATCTGTAACTGTAACTATGCTGTTTGCATATGTATCAACAGCCATAACTCCCTGCAGCTTGCCATCGGTGTAGATTGCCTTGGACACGGTGATGATATAGTTTCCTGTGTCCAAATCTCTATATGGAGATTCGAAGCAAATTTCTCCTGTAAGAATCGGTTCCTTGTACCAAGGCCTTTGAACGTACTGAATAGTTCCGTCCGTTTCATACCCAAAGGCACATGCCATTCTGTTATCAGGGTATGTAAAATAAAGGTCAACAAGCTCCTTCTCATCAAAGACATCCTTCAGCTGATTCATATACTGCTGCATATGCTCATAGTCGAAGTCATTCTTTATCTCCAGGCTCCTGCAAATGCTATCCAGCCTTCCGCTCTTATCTGTGAGCCAAGAATTGATAGTCTCGGCAGTGGTAGATGCCAGTAGCATGTTTCTGTTTATTTCCTTTTCCTCAAGCTGATTCTTGGAAAACAAATATCCAAAGGCAGTAGTCAAAAGCACACAAATAAAACATATTAAAATGATAATTATAACGAATCTTTTCTTGGTGTTGTCCATGGTAAATCTCCCTTGGGCTATCAGTATGCTACGACGATTATACTAGTTATAATAGTTTGTCAGCTACGACGATTATACTAGTTACACTTGTTTGTCAGCTATGTACTCAATCCTATTCCAGCTCCAGTGAAATCTGCTGGGAGCTGCTTTCCTCTTCGTTTACAATTTCGATATCAGTATTGATTGCACTTTCAATGTCTTCAATTTCGGGTAGCTCCTTGATGCTTGTGAAGCCAAAGTTCTTCAAGAATGTATCTGTAGTTCCATAAAGAATCGGTCTACCGATTGCAGTTGACCTGCCCTTATCGCATACCAAATCCTTGCCTATAAGTCCCTCCATAACGCGGTCGCACTTGACTCCACGGATGGCTTCGATTTCGCTTTTGGTCACCGGCTGCTTGTAGGCTATGATTGCCAAAACCTCAAGGGCGGACTGTGATAATCTCTTTATCTTAACAGGAGTGCAAAGTCTCTCAATGTACTCTGCGTTTTCTGCACGGGTTACAAACTGGAATGCCTTGTTGACCTCGCGAATTGCTATCCCGCGGCCCTCCTGCTCGTATTCCTCCTGCAGCTCCTTGAAGTAATCGTATGCGTCTTCCTTGCTTATATTAAAAATATCTGCTACGGCCTTCACCTCCAGAGGCTGTCCCCAAATGAACATCATCGATTCAAAGGCTGATTTAATTGTCTTTTTACTATTCATTTCCTGCCTCCTCTAGCTCCGCAGCCTCCCATATTTGAGGAAGGTCATTCTGGTCACTATCTTCCTTGGTTTCCTTAAACTTTTTTATCATAATGTCTGCATAGTTGGACTTCTGTGTGGCATCCACCAGCTTTTCTCTCATCATCTGAAGCACAGATGAGAAGGAAAGAACCACATCGTATCTGTTCTGTTTCTCTGGTATTAACTCCTTGAAGTTGACCGACTTGCGGCCTCCCGAAAATGC
>DATESI010000071.1:0-2776 GCA_035270905.1 Anaerovoracaceae bacterium | reverse complement strand
TTTTAAATTCAGTTATTTTATACTTACCGTTTATCTCATTACACCTATATGAATATGTCAGCTTGGCCACATATTTGTCTGTATTATTCTCCATTAACCATTCGAATTCAGCCTTTCCCTCGATGTATCCATAGTCACTTTCCTTCCATGTGAAATCCTTGATTTTGTATTCTATTATTTGGTCAATATCTGTGCCTGCATAGGCATCAAGGTATGCCGTGTCCTCGTCGAGAACCTGTCCATACTCTACAGTCTTGAGGCTGTCGTAGGTTTCATTGACTGAGGTGTTCCCCTTGTAGTATCCATTCAGTATGTCTATCCTGTCTGACAGAAGCTCCTTGACTAGCGCTTCCTTGTTCTGCGGAAGCTTAATTATTCCTGCAGTAAGAACAATTATGAGAATCAGGCATATGTTGATTATATAAAGCTTTTTCATTTGTATCCTCCCCTTAGTTATATGAGAATACTATATAACAAAAGAAGGGCGGATTTTGTAGAATCCGCCCTTCACCTTTAAGGTTATTAACTTAATTTTTCTTCAATTTCTATCACCATATTGTCTTTATCAACACCCTTCGACTCCTCTATCTTTTCCACAATTTCAATTTGATCCAGCTGTGCCTTTAGATTGGCCTTGAATGAGTCAATATATTCTCTTCTAAGAACAGCCTGTTCTTCCTTTTCTGCATCTGTCAGACCTTCTGTCTTAGACTTTCGTGATAGCTGGTTTATTCTATCTATTTTTTCTTTCGTAATCATAATTTTCTCCTCTTGCATATCATCAATCCTGCGGGAGTAATTATATCATTAACCAACCTTTCGTTCAAGCCTTAGCTTATCAGCAATGATTGCAATGAATTCCGAGTTGGTGGGTTTGCCCTTATCATTTTTTACTGTATAAACAAACAGTGCGTCGATTGTTTCTATTTTGCCTCTATTCCATGCAACCTCTATTGCGTGTCTAATAGCTCGTTCAACTCTACTCGGTGTAGTGTTATTCTTTTTAGCAATTGACGGGTATAATTCCTTAGTTACTGCGTTTAGCATATCCATGTCCTTGACTACCAGTGTAATGGCGTCTCTAAGATATTGATATCCCTTAATGTGTGCTGGCACACCTACCTCATGAATTAAATTTGTAATATCAATTTCCAAATCGTTCTGTCTAACAGAGTCCTTATATACTACAGATTTGCGTAATGTTAACCTCTTATTCTCCTTGGTATTCTCATCGTGAGCAGTATCATTGACGGCTTGCCGTATACGCTTAGTTAAAACGCCCATGTTTAATGGCTTTACCAAATAAAAATCTGTTCCCAGCTCTGATGCTTTCATGGCAATTGAATCTTGACCTACTGCGGACACCATTATCACCCGAGGGAAGTCCGCCAAACCCAAATCCGGCAATGCCTCCAAAACCCCAAGTCCATCCAAATGGGGCATTATCAAATCAAGAATTAATAAATCCGGAGTGTGGGTTTTAATTTTTTCCAGGGCCTGCAGCCCATCATTTGCGACAAACACCACCTCCATATCCTTTTGACTCTTAAAATAGTCACAAAGAATGTCGCAAAAATCCATATTATCGTCGATAATTCCTAGCCTAATCTTTTCCATACGTCTTATTCCTCCAGTAGGTAATTTATGAGTAAAATTTGCCTCACGACTCATTTTAATACTTTACTAAGTTATATCTGTGTTATTATTTTAACATTTTGTTGCATATTGTGACAGCACACGACATCTCCTCATTCCTTCAAACTTTCCTCAATCATCCATTCGATAAACACCCCATATCCCTTTTGAGGGTTATTTACGAAAACGTGTGTAATTGCACCGATTATTCTATTATTTTGTATTATAGGGCTGCCACTCATACCCTGTACAATGCCGCCACTTGACTCAATTAGCTTCCTATCGACAACCTTAATTTCCAGCCCTCGGCCAGCTGCCTTCTTTTGAAAGTTTATCTTCTCAATTTCGATATCAAACCGCTGGATTTTTTGGCCGTCGATTGTGGTCAAAATGTATGCTGGGCCAAGCTCAATCTGCTCCTGGCTTGCCGTTACAATGGGTTCATTAAGATGAAGCTCCTTAATGTTCTTACCCATCTTGCCGTATATTCCGAATTCCGTATTCTTTCCCAGGGCTCCAAGGTCCTTAGTGTCGCCGTACAAAATCCCCCTAATTTCTCCTGGTTTGCCTGCCTCTCCGCTCTTAATTGACTTCACAGATGTCTTAAATAGCTCTCCCTGCTTGACAGCCAGCAGCGCCCCCGTCTTTGGCTCATAAATCCCATGGCCCAGAGCCGCGAAATACCCTGTCTCAGGGTCATAAAATGTCATTGTGCCAATGCCTGCAATCTTTTCCTTAACCCAGATTCCCAGCTTATACTTGCCATCAGAGTAATCTCGTGCCGGCTTCACTGCAAAGCTTAACTCCTTATTTTTACGGCTTACATCAACCAGCACCTCTGCTGCTTCATTGCCTGCAGCCGCTGCAATCCTTCGCACATCCCCCGGCTCCTTTACCTTCCTTCCGTTGATAGAAACAATCATGTCGCCCACCTGAATCCCTGCATTTAGACCAGGGCTGACAATAGAATCCTCCGTTTCGATTTCCTCCAGTCCAACCACAAGAACCCCGCTGACACTCATTTGGATTCCAATTGACTGACCACCGGGGATAAGGACCTTCTCCGAAACCACATCTGTGCCGCCCGTCAGAACCGCCGCCCCTTGAGGGAAAATTGTGCACAGCAAAACAATTACTGCCA
>DATESI010000070.1:0-2616 GCA_035270905.1 Anaerovoracaceae bacterium | reverse complement strand
CATGAAGCCACCCTAGATATAATGGAGAATTACGGACTTCAGATTCACGGCAAGGAAGCGCTTGATATCTATGCAGGTGCAGGCTGCGAAGTGGATTATGAGACAGACAGAGTTAAATTTCCAAGAAACTTGGTAATCGACTCAATCGAAAGCTGTCCTGCAGAGTTTACACTTTGCGGAAGAGATCCGAAGAACGACACATTAATCGGTGGCAAAAAGGTTGCTTACAAAAACTTTGGTACAGGCGTATTTATTATCGACCCGTACACAGGCGATGTAAGAGAATCAACCAAGAAGGACCTTGGTGATGTTGCAAGATTCTGTGATGCGATGGAAGCAGTAGATGTTTTCTCAATCGCAGTTACAGCAGGCGATGTTAACCAAAAGGTTAGAGCACTTCACGAAGCAGAGGCTGTATTCAATAACTTGACTAAGAACTTCGCACACGACCTTGAGGGTGTGAAGAATACTAAGAGATTTATTGATATGGCGGCAGCTATTCAGGGAGGCTATGACAAGCTAAGAGAAAGACCTATCGTTACAATGGGTGCTTGTCCTAACAGTCCACTGGAAATCAATCAGAATGAAACAAGTATCATTAAGCTTTCCGCTGAATACGGGTTACCAATCGACATTTTGTCAATGGGACTTTGCGGAGGCACAACTCCTGCAACACTTGCAGGTACACTTGTTTGCACCAACGCAGAGATTTTGGGAGGCATTGTGTTAGCACAGCTAATCAACAAGGGCAACCCAATTCTATACGGAACATCAACAACAATAATGGATATGAAGACAGCACAGTCACCGGTAGGTGCTCCTGAGCACGCAATGTGCGGTGCTGCTGTTGGTCAAATCGGACATTATTACGGAATACCTACTAATGTAGGCGGCACTTAGGGCGACAGCAAATGCTTTGATGAACAGTTAGGCCATGAAAAGACTATGACTAATCTGTTACCTGCAGTTACAGGAAGTAACGTAATATACGGCATGGGTATGCTTGAGATGGGTATGACAATGAGCTACGAGCAGCTGCTTATCGACCAGGAAATCGTAAAGATGACGAGGAGGATTCTTCAAGGTATTCCTGTCAATAAGGACACATTGGCTGTTGATGTAATTAAGGCAGTAGGGCCTGCCGGAAATTACTTGGCACAGAAGCATACAATGAAATACATGAGACAAGAACTTTCCACAACAAACCTAATCAATCGTAGGATGCGTGAAAACTGGGAGGCAAACGGTTCCAAATCTATGGATCAGGTTGCCAACGAACAAGCTATCGATATCCTAGAGAATTACAAAGTTACTCCACTTCCTGATGATGTTAAGAGAGCAATTCATAACATCGTTGTGGAGGGTGAAGAAGAGGCTGAAGAGCTAGCAAAGTTCAAGGCTAAACAAAAATAAATGAAAACGTAACATTAAAGAAAGGAAGGACTCAAAATGGGAGATCAAAAGAAATTCTTCACTCGTCTAGGTGATGGTTCGCCAATCTATATGACTGAAGAAGAGATCAGAGCTGATATGAAGGCCGGCATGGATGATGCAGTTCTGAGAGGTAAGATTGATCCACTTACAGACGAGGATATTGAGCATTTGTATGAAATAATTACAATGCCCGGTACTGTTGTCGGAGTTGAACCCGGAAGAGAAATTGTATTAACAAATGACTCCGGAGCATACAAGATCAATGTAAAGAGTCAGATTCCAATTGCAACAGAAAACGAGGTACTTTTATACGAAAGATGCCTTGGATGTGACTCTGTTGACGTAGGAAACACTGACTACAACTATAAAACAGCAAAAGGCGTTGCAAAGCGTGAAGCAGGAAAGCTAAAGCAGGCACTTAACACAAGTATTATGCCACTTTTCTACGGCGCAATGCCTAACCTAGGCTTCTATACATATCCTGATGGACCTGTTGACAACTGGGCAACACTTTTACCAGACGGAAAAATCAAGGAAGCACTTGAGGCACAGGAACAGGCTGTTGACCATGCTGTTAAGGACATCGTATTCTGCGCAGAGCAAATGTATGATGTAGGAGCAGATGGATTCCAGCTAGATACATCCGGAGCTGCAGGAGATGCAGACTTCTTAGCATCACTTAAAGCATGCGAAGAAATTACTAAGAGATTCCCTGATATGGGCGTTGAAATCGGTATGGCCGGTGAATTCGTTCTAGGAATGCACGGTAAGCTAAAGTATGACGGCGAGAGACTTGCTGGTATGTATCCACACAAGCAGGTTAAGATGGCAGAAAAAGCTGGAGCAAGCATATTCGGTGTTGTAGTTAACACTAACTGCAACAAGTCATTCCCTTGGAACATGGCTAGAGTATGTACCTTCGTTAAAGCTTGTACTGCAGTAGCTAACATTCCGGTTCATGCTGATGTAGGCATGGGCGTATGCGGAACACCAATGGTAGAAAATATGCCAAGTGATTCAATATCAAGAGCCGATAAAGCATTAGTAGAAATATGCAAAATCGACGGGTTCTAGGTAGGCGTAGGCGATCCAATCGGTGCAGAAGCAACACATTCAATTTGCGCAGGCATGGGCGGCGTTCGTACAGCCGGAGATCTGGTTTTACGTATGCAGCTATCACAG
>DATESI010000069.1:0-14504 GCA_035270905.1 Anaerovoracaceae bacterium | reverse complement strand
TGGACATGAAAAAGATGAGCTCCAAGGAGCTGTTCACACATAATATTGCAATGCTACCTCAGAATCCCCAGAGCCTGTTCACCGAGATTACTGTTGAAGAGGAACTGCTGGAGGCACTTTACTATATTAAAATGAGCGATTATGACAAGGCTCAGCATATTGAGGATATGCTGGATCTAATGGAAATCAAGGACCTTCGCAAGGCACATCCTTACGACCTTTCGGGAGGGGAGCAGCAGAGATTGGCACTGGGCAAGATTTTGCTGGTAGAGCCACAGATACTGCTTCTTGATGAGCCGACTAAGGGGCTGGACCCATTTTTCAAGATGACCTTTGCAGGAATACTTCGCAAGCTTAAGGCAAAGGGAGTAACCATATTCCTGGTTTCACATGATGTGGAGTTTTGCGCAGAGTATGCAGATAGATGTGCCATGTTCTTTGACGGGGATATCGTCAGCATCGGAACCCCGAAGAAGTTCTTCGCGGGCAACAGCTTCTATACCACAGTATCCAACAGAGTGGCAAGACAATGGTTCAAGGACGCCATTACCTACGAGGAGGTGGCAGAATGCGTAAAAGCTACGATGTAACTCAGGCAGAGGCCGCAAGAAAAAAGAGAACCAGAACCTCGGCACTGCTTATATTCCTGTGCATACCAATTACTATTTTTGCAGGAATCGTTTTGATGAAAAATCAAAACTATATGCTGGTAAGCACACTGGTTTTGATACTTACAATGCTTCCCTTTTTCATGGTTTTCGAAAAGCGTAAGCCAAAGGCGAGAGAAATCGTGCTCATAGCCATGATGGCTGCCATTACTACAGCGGTACAGATGGTGTTCCACGTTTCCATACCTATTCAGGCTGGAACGGCAATGATTGTCATTAGCGGAATTGCCCTTGGACCTGAGGCGGGCTTCCTAATTGGAGCACTTGCAAGATTTGTCCTGAACTTTTATATGGGGCAGGGACCATGGACACCGTGGCAAATGTTTTGCTATGGACTAATGGGATTCCTAGCAGGTCTTGTGTTCAGCAAGGTTGAACTAGAGGGTGCAAGATCCAGAAGCTTCAAGGTAATAATGGGACCAATTATGTGCGTTGCGGCGGCAGTAGTAGTAGCATATCTTCTGTTCCTATTCTTCCCGGGGGAAGACGGAACCTTCATGGGCTGGAGGCTCTATGCCTTCGGACTAGTTGGACTAATTGTGGGAGTTTTGGTACAGCACAAGAGAATGCCAGCGGACAATATAACAATTACAGTTTTCACGTTTTTCGTTACCTTCATAATTTATGGAGGGCTCATGAATATTTGCGCCATGATAACATCAAGCGGGGCAGCAGGTGCGGGAGAAATCAGCCTAGACACAATGAAGGTACTATATATTTCTGGTGCGCCATATGACCTGCTCCATGCAGGAACGGCGGCACTGTTCACATTCCTCTTCGGCAATTCAATTATCAAGAAGCTGGAGAGAATCAAGATTAAATACGGCATTTATAGATAGAATCTCTGAGGCCCCTAGATGGGGCTTCCCGAAAGAGTGACTGAGAAGATAGACTGGAGAACAAAATGAAGAAAAAATTAACATCAAGATTTATTACCATAGGCCTTAGCCTTACAATGGTGCTGAGCGTGCTGGCAATGCCCTCATGGGCATACGCAGCGACGGATTCTACAACTATTGACAAGACTTTGAAGGATACGGCCAAGGCAATGTATTCTAACACAGAGGCCCAGTATGGCTACGAGTGGAACATATTCGACCTAGCCAGATACGGCGGGATAATGAGCAGCAGCTTCCTCAAGAATTATCACACATCAGTAAGTGATTACGCCAAGAAAGAAGAAGGAGTGCTCAGTGAGAGGAAATACACCGAGTACGAAAAACTCATAATTGCCTACACTGCAGCAGGACTCAATCCCACTGATGTAGGGGGCTATAATATGCTGAAGCCCCTTGCGGACTTTGACAAGACCGTTTGGCAGGGAGTCAACAGTGCAATATTTGCACTTATCGCCCTAGACAGCGGGTGCTACACAATACCAAAGCTGACGGCAAGCCAAAAATCAGCAGGTGCAACGCAGACAACTAGAGCTAGGCTTATCCAATATATTTTGGACAAACAGCTACCTGATGGCGGATGGGATATTGCAGGAAGAGCAGCAGACCCGGACATGACGGGCATGGCACTTCAGGCTCTTGCCCCATATTATTCAGGAGCAAAGCCTGAGTCTACCAAAACTACCACAGAGGTAACAGCTAGCATAGTAAGCAAGGTTAACCTAGCCGCAAATAAGGCCATTGGCACAATGGCCGCTTTCCAAAAAGAGGACGGCAGTTTTGCCAGCTACGGAGTATCCACAGCCGAAAGTACAGTTCAGGTGCTGACAGCCCTTTCTGCCCTAGGCATCGACGCCCAGAAGGACAGCAGATTTATCAAGGGTGGTCAAACGGTAGTCGATGACCTGATGACATATTACGATAGTAAGGCTTGCGGATTCAGGCATGTCAATGAGGCGTCGGCAGGGTATGAGGCAACAGTCAACGGCATGGCAACCTACGAGGGTTTCTATGCACTCATGGCTTATGATAGGTTCACAGATGGCAAGAGCAGCCTTTATACAGTCAAAGCCCCTGGACGGGGCTCGGGTTTGGGGCTTGCTAATCTGCCCGGCAAGCGGGTCAAGGTTTCCTGGGCTGCCAAGACTGGGGCAAACGGATACCAAATCCAATATGCAACTAACAGCAAGTTTACCGCTGGCAAGAAGACAGTGACAATTAAGAGCGGTTCAGCTAAAACCAAAACACTTAGCGGATTTGCTAAGAAGAAATATTACGTCAAGGTCAGAGCCTTCAAGGAAGTTGCCGGAGTGAGAAGCTACAGTAGCTGGAGCAGCGTGAAGACAGTGACAGTTAAAAAATAGAAGGGTATAACCTATTTACCTATATATATGACAATGTGCATATGATTGTTCAAGGAGAAAAACGGAGGAAAAGAATGAAAAATATTTTGACGAAAAGCGGTGCAATATTGCTTGCGATTGCACTGATTATTACAGGATTTGGGCTGACAACCACAGATTCATATGCAGCAACTAAGACCATTAAGGTTTATGTGACCATGAGCGACGAGGGAACTCTTGCCACATCAGGCGACACAGTTATGGCCAATGTGCCGGTTACGGTAACAGCAGACAGCAAGGGAACGGCTACAGTTGATAAAGTAATGGTTGCATTACACAAGGCATATAAGCCGGGCGGATATATCTGCGGCGACTGGGCAACCAAGCTTTGGGGCAAGGAAACAGCCAACTCCTTCTTTGCAATCAACAACGCTTCCTGCGCGAGCGGCGTGAAGATTGACAAGGTACAGAATGGCGATTACCTATACGTATCAGTTAACAAGGACAACAGCTACTATTCCGATTACTATACATACTTTGACTCACGCACCAAGGAAGCTACCAAGGGAGATAAGGTGTTACTTTACCTTGCAGGATTTGGAGGCATGGCTGGCGGCGAAGCGGTAGCAATGAAGGATATGCAGGTAGGCATTATGACCAAGGATGGATTCAAAGCTATCGAAGGACTTAAGACTGATGCCAATGGCGAAGTTTTAATCGACACATCAAGCAGCATGTTCAAGGGTGGTAACACATATTGCATCAGTGCAACAGGAACAATAGCAACTACAGCAACAGATTGGGCAACCAGCACTACAGTCAATGTTAACGCACCGACTATGGCACCTGTAGTCAAGCTTAAGGTTGTTAAGAGAACTCTAAACAGTTCATATGCCAATGCCATTGCTGCAACTCAGAACTACTTCATCAAAAATGTTAAATCTCCTGTAACCGGGGAAAGCAGTGGGGAATGGGGAGTTATCTCCATGGCGCGAAACGGTTACACAGGGACTTCATACTACAAGAAATATGTTGACAACACTGTGGCAGCAGTTAAGAAGGGCAAGGGCGACCTTGGTACTCGTAAGTACACAGACTACTCAAGACTAATCTTCGCATATACAGCACTAGGCAAGAATCCGGCTAACATTGGAGGATATAACATGCTTGCCAAGCTTGCAGATTATGATGCAGTTATTCTGCAGGGACCTAACGGTGCAATGTGGGCGTTGATTGCATTAAACTCAGGAGATTACAGTATTCCTACAGTAGCTGAGGTTAAAACCCAGGCAACAGAAGCAATGTATATAAATCACATTCTAAGTAGCCAGCTTGCAGATGGTGGCTGGGCACTTCAGGGAACTAAATCAGACGTAGATATGAGTGCAATGGGTGTACAGGCCTTGGCACCATATTATAGCAGTGATGCTAAGGTTAAGGTAGCAGTAGACAAGGCACTTACATTCCTATCAGGAGCTCAGCTTGATAACGGCGGATTTGCAAGTATAATGTCCACCGAAAACTGCGAAAGCACAGTTCAGGTTATTCTAGCACTTACAGAGCTTGGAATTGACCCTGCAGCAGATGGACGTTTCATCAAAAACGGCAACAGCCCACTTGATGCACTTATGACATACTATTGCACAGGCGGCGGCTTCAAGCATGTCCTTAAGACCACAACAGGACTTGATGCAGATAGAGATGCAACCGCTTCAGCGCAAGGTTACTACGCACTTGTTGCATACAAGCGTCTTTTAAACGAAGGCACATCATATAACGACATGAGCGACATGGTTAAGAAGATGACCATGGGTAAGACTACAATTTCTAAGGCAACATCACCTAAGACTAAGGCACTCAAGGCAACATGGAAAAAGGTTTCATATGCTAAGGGCTATGCAGTGAAGTATTCAAGGAGCAGCAGCTTCAAGACATCAAGTACCAAGTATGTTACAAGCGGCTCCACCTTATACAAGACTGTAACAGGACTTACTAAGGGTAAGACCTACTACGTCAAGGTAAGAGCATACACCAGGAGCCTTGACGGCGCCAAGATATACGGTGCCTACAGCAAAACCTTGAAGGTGAAGGTAAAATAGACTAAATCTATATCATATATTTTTAATAAGACTCGCGTAAGCGGGTCTTATTGTTTTGGTACCGAAGCCGATTTCTCGAATTTGCTCCTAAAGAAATACACACAGGCGGTCCCTTTTATGATAGAATATTAGTACATGTACCTAGAGAGAAAAGTACAAAAATATTTGGCAGGCAGGAGATAAAATGAATTTAGACAACCTTAATCCACAACAAAAAAAAGCAGCAATGAAGATAGACGGTCCAGTGCTTATTCTGGCAGGTGCGGGAAGCGGCAAGACCAGTACCATGACCCACAGAATCGCTTACATGATAGAGCAGGGAATTTCGCCATACAGCATTCTGGCGGTGACCTTTACCAACAAGGCGGCAGGTGAAATGCGCGACAGAGTTGAGGCACTTGTAGGCAACTGTAGCGATATGTGGATAATGACATTCCATGCAATGTGCCTGCGAATTTTGCGTAAATATTGCGAGAGAATAGGATATGACAAGAACTTTGTCATTTACGATACAACAGACCAAAAGACAATAATGAAGAACCTTATCAAGGAGCAGGACGTGGACCCTAAGCAGTTTGCAGTTCCATACATGCTCAGCATAATCAGCAAGTACAAGGAAAAGTCCATGACTTCGGCAGACTTCAAGAAGTATATGGAGGCGGACAATCCTAAGAACAAGACTATATACAACCTGTTCAAAGGCTATGAGGACAGACTTAGTAAGAACAATGCAATGGACTTTGATGATTTGCTTCTCAATGCGGTTAAGCTATTTGAGCAGGACGAGGAGGCACTTAGGTATTACCAAAATAGATTTCGCTATGTAATGGTAGACGAGTATCAGGATACCAACAGGCTTCAGTATAAGATAATCAAAATGCTAGCTGAGGAGCATCACAACCTTTGCGTTGTAGGCGACGATGACCAGTGCATATACGAATGGCGTGGTGCTGATATTAGGAACATCTTGGACTTTGAGAAGGACTTCCCTGGGGCACTCACAGTTAAGCTTGAGCAAAACTACCGTTCCTACGGCAACATTCTCAACGGGGCCCATTCCATCATTTCCAACAACAGAGGAAGGAAGGATAAGAAGCTCTGGACAGAGAAGGAGCCCGGCGACAAGATTAAATATTACAGGGCAGAGAGCGAAAAGGACGAGGCGAATTTTATCGCCAGAGAAATAGATATACTCAAGACAACAAGCCGCAGGTATAGCGACTTTGCAATACTTTATAGAGTCAATGCACAGTCCAGAACCTTCGAGGCGGCGTTATCGGCGCGAGATATTCCATACAGAGTCTTGGCAGGGCTCAGGTACTACGACCGCAAGGAAATCAAGGACCTCATGGCATACATGCGTCTTGTGGTTAACCCTGCAGACGACCTTTCATTTGCAAGGATAATCAACGAGCCTAAGCGTGGCATAGGCGACAAGACCGTGGAAAAAATCCAGGCCATGGCAAACTTTAGAGGCCAAAGCATGATGGATGCAATCGCAGACGAGGAAATACTTGCAAGCCTGCCAAACAAGGCATATGACAGCGTGAAAAATCTTGTCGAGATAATCACCCTTTGCAGACAAGAAAAGGATAACCTTAGGGTTTCGGACATATACGACAATTTGATGGTGAAGACAGGCTATCTCAAGGCTCTGGAGGACACGGACACAATTGAGTCCGAGGGACGAATTGAGAACCTGATGGAGTTCAAATCCGTTATTTACGATTACGAAAACGAGACAGAAAATCCAACCATTGACGAGTTCATGGAAAAAATTGCCCTAATGTCGGAGGTTGATAACCACGACGCAAGCAATGATGCGGTGGTACTTATGACCATGCACAGTGCCAAGGGTTTAGAGTTTCCAGTGGTATTCCTGCCGGGCCTTGAGGACGGACTCTTTCCTGGGAACCGTGCCTTCGACAATCCGGGCGGCATGGAGGAGGAAAGACGCCTTTGCTATGTGGGAATGACAAGGGCAAAGGAGACCCTAGTACTTACAAGTGCGGCAGTCAGGACAATGTACGGCAAGACGGACTACACCCGCGAGTCCCAGTTCCTTAGAGAGCTGGACAAGAAGCTTGTTGAGGGTGATGCAATTTTCGAAAGAAAGACAAATGCCGGAGGTCTTGGTGTTTACTCAGGCGAGGCAACGGGGTATAATATTCCTATAGATGGCAAGCCATACGATGCACTAAAATACATAAAACAGGAAACCAAACAGGCTGTTATCAGCACAGATGAATTTGATGAAGGGGACAGAGTTTCCCATGGCAAGTTCGGCCCGGGCATGGTCCTTGAACAGGATGATAAGACAATTACAGTTATTTTTGATTCGGTGGGCAGTAAGAAGCTTGCAAAGGGGATTGCTCCACTGAAAAGGTTAGACGATTAGTTACAGAAGAAGATTAAACCCATAGAGATTAATCAAAGAAAAGGGAAAGAGAACTAAGATTATGGAAAAGACAAGAACAAAGAGAATTAAAAAACACATTGCAATAATTACGGCAATTGCTATGATGATGACGTTGACGCCAACGGTAGCCTTTGCTGTCAGCAGACCAGGAAGGGTAACCATTTCATCCCTGGCACAGGTATCAAGTACAAGTGCAAGAGTTAAGTGGAAGGCAGTAAGCGGAGCCAAGGGCTATGAGGTTTGGAGAAAGAGCAATACAGCATCCAAATATACAAGGGTCAGAGTGACTACAGCTAGATCATGCCTCAACACAGGAATGATTACGGGCAAGACCTATTACTATAAGGTAAGAGCATACAAGCTATCAGGTAGCAAGAAGATTTACAGCAAGAGCTACAGTGTAATTAAGAGCATACAGCTGGTACCTTCACTTGAAATAACCATGCCGACACGGCTTGGAAGTGGAGGAACATTGACCTACACCATCAAAAATCCTAAGGGTAATGAGCGGCTGTTCCTCAATATAAACTCCAAGAATGATTCCATTTACGGAGCACCAGAAAACATGACCGCAATTATCGTGCCTAATGCTATGGATGCCTATAACGATTCAGCAGCAGATGTTACCAAGGTGGCAGAGACCTTCGCAATTCAGTCTGTAAGGCTCGAATCGACAGGTACAACTACATCAGTGTTCACAGGCAATACCAAGCACAAATTCCCAATAGACCCAGGTGATACGGCAACTATTACACTTAGATACATATACGGCAGTCCAATGCCAGCCACCTTCAACCCACAGACAGACATATTTATTACTCGCATCACATATAGCGACACAGGCTATTCAATTATAAGCAACAACGGCAATACATATGTATCAGGCGAGATCAATTAATAAGGAGAAAAAGAAGGTATTTATTTATGGACAAAATGTCACAGATAAAAGAAAAAGTTGATATTTTGAATAGGGCATCCAAGGCGTACTATCAGGACGCAGAGGAGATTATGTCAAACTTTGAGTACGACAAAATCTACGACGAGTTGATAGCCCTTGAGGAGGAGACAGGCATTGTTTTGTCCAACAGTCCAACCCAGAAGGTGGGTTACCAAATTCTATCAAGCCTACCCAAGGAAAGGCATCCCAGCAGGATGCTTTCTCTTGATAAGACCAAGGATAGAGAAGCACTCAAGACATGGATTGGAAGCCATGAAGGGCTTCTTTCTTGGAAGCTTGACGGACTTACAATAGTCCTGACCTATGAAGATGGCAAGCTGGTCAAGGCGTTGACGCGAGGCAATGGTGAAATCGGAGAGGTTATCACCGGCAACGCCAAAGCATTCGCCAACGTGCCAATATCAGTCCCATATAAGGGTAAGCTGGTGCTTAGAGGTGAGGCTGTAATTAAATACTCAGATTTTGAAAAGATAAACGCTAATATCCCAGAGTTGGATGCCAAATACAAGAACCCGAGGAATCTTTGCAGCGGGTCAGTAAGACAGTTGGACAGCAAAATTACAGCAGAGAGAAATGTTAATTTCTATGCCTTCAGTCTCGTTGAGGCTGAGGGCGTGGACTTTGCTAACAGCAGAGAAAACCAAATGCTATGGATGAAGTCCATAGGCTTTGACATTGTAGATTATAGGAAGGTGTCAGCGGGCACCATTATAGATGCAGTGGAGTGGTTCGAGCAGGCCATCCCGGAAAGCGATGTACCATCTGATGGATTGGTGCTTACCCTTGACGACATTGCATATAGCAGAACCCTTGGAACGACAGCCAAGTTCCCGAGAGACTCAATCGCCTTCAAATGGCGGGACCAAATTGCAGAAACTACCCTTAAGGAAATGGAATGGAGCGCATCAAGAACGGGACTCATTAACCCGGTTGCAATTTTCGAGCCTGTGGAACTGGAAGGAACCACGGTATCACGTGCCTCTGTTCATAACATCAGCGTTATGAAGGATTTGAAATTGGGTATTGGTGACACCATCACCGTATACAAGGCCAACATGATTATCCCCCAGATTGCCGAGAACCTAAGTGGTAGCAATAACATCGAAATTCCTAGGGCTTGTCCCGTTTGCGGACAGCCTACTGATATAGAAAACGAAACAGGGGTTGAGACCCTGGTGTGCCAAAACCCAGAGTGCCCTGCCAAGCAAATAAAGAGTTTCACTCTATTTGTCTCAAGAGATGCCATGAATATAGATGGACTCTCGGAGGCCACCATAGAGAAACTCATTGGAAGAGGTTTCATCAAGGAGTTTGCTGACCTATTCCATATAGAAAAATACAAGGCCGAAATCGAGGAACTGGAGGGCTTCGGAGAAAAGTCCTTTGCTAACCTTGTGGCGGCTACGGACAAGGCTAAGAATACCACTCCTGAGAGACTTCTTTACAGCTTGGGTATTCCGAACATTGGAGTAGCAAATGCCAAACTAATTGCTAAGGCCTGCGGCAGGCAATGGTCAAAGATGATTAGACTTACTAAGGAAGAACTTCTTACCATAGACGGTATAGGCGAGGTTATGGCAGATTGCTATGTGGAGTTTTTTAGGAACCCAGAAAAGGCAAAGATTGTTGATGATTTGGAACAAATCGTTAACCTTGATGAAACAGTTGAAGTGACAGATGAATTCCTTGGAGGAATGACCTTCGTAATAACTGGTTCCTTGGAGCGCTACGAAAACAGAGATGAGCTCAAGGCACTTATAGAAAAGGCAGGCGGCAAGGTGGCAGGCTCCGTAAGTGCCAAGACAAGCTATCTAATCAACAACGACCTTTTGTCTGGCTCCTCCAAGAACAAGAAAGCAAAGGAACTAGGCGTAAGGATAATTAACGAAGATACAATCAAAGAATGGCTCGAAGAAGGCAAGGTAAGCCAAGTATAAAGCCATATGAAATAGAGGTAACAGAAATGCTCAAAGTAGGCAAACTTGACAGCGATATGCTCAAGGAAATGGTAATAGACAAAATAACATATAGGAGGCCAGAGGTTTTGACCAAGGCTGGAGTTGGTGAGGACTGCGCAGTAATAGATTACGGTGAATACGAATGCGTAGTTTCAACGGATCCAATTACAGCGGACATAGACCAAATAGGCAAACTGGCAATTCACATTTCATGCAACGATATTGCAAGCAATGGAGTAGAGCCCCTAGGAATTCTTCTTGCAGTAATGCTGCCTGTTGGAACCACCGAGGAAGATATAGCGACCATAATGGAGCAGGCAGGAGAAGCGGCTAAACTGGCACAGGTAGAAATAATCGGTGGACATACAGAAATCACCGAAGCAGTTAACAAGCCGGTTATAGTATCAACAGCCTTTGGACGTGGCTTCAAGGGACAATCTCAATCTGCCGTTGACATGGCTCCGGGGGACTACATTTTGATGACCAAAACCGCTGGAATTGAGGGGACAGGCATTATTGCAGACGACCACGAGGAGAAGGTTAGAAGCTTTTTGACTGAGGACGAAATCAAATATGCCAGAGGGCTTCTTGGCAAGGTCAGTGTTGTTAAGGAAGGGGTTATTGCAGGCAAGATAGGCACCAACGGTATGCACGACATTACAGAGGGCGGAGTACTGGGAGCTGTTTGGGAGCTTTGCAATATTTCAGGTATGGGTGCTGAGGTATGGATAAGAGACATACCTGTTGAGGATGTAACTCGCAAAATTGCGGAGCACTTTGGAATCGACTATCTAAGACTTATTTCTTCAGGCTCCATGCTCATAATTTCTTCGCCTGAGAGAAAAGAAGAAATTATACAAGCACTTAAGAAGGAAGGAATCCTTGCAACCGTAATAGGCAAAATCACCGAAGGCGGCGAGGGCGTCAACACCTTTATTGACGGTACGACCACTGCCATTGAACCGCCAGGAACAGACGAGCTGTACAAGGTTATATAAAGCACAAGTAAGATGCAATACAAACATAAGATATTCTTTCAAGGCCAGACTTTGGGACCAGATTTACTGTAAAGTTTTAAAATGCCTGCAGGTGATAATTTTCCAACAGGAAAAGTCCTTTGACTGGACCGCTAGCCATTGACAGAAGGCAAGAAAAACAATATAATGAGGGGTAGCGAATGCCCTTTAATAGCTCCGCTTGGCATGGTTTGGGTCCTGCGCAATGGGATGCCGTGAACCTTGTCAGGTCCGGAAGGAAGCAGCAATAAGCGGAAGTTCCTATGTGCCGCAGATAAGCCTTCTCCAACGCCCTGCGGAGCTATTAAAGGGCATTTTAATACAGGAATAGTAGTCAAAGACGAGAGTCTTGGCAATGTAAATTAGATACAGCAGAGGAGAAAATATGTACACTGCACTTTACAGAGCTGAAAGACCAGAAGTTTTTTCGGAAATACTGGGACAAGAACATATTGTAAAGATACTAAAAAGACAGATTGCTACTGATACAGTAAGTCATGCCTATCTTTTTTGTGGTACTCGTGGAACTGGTAAGACTACCACGGCAAGGATTCTTGCAAAAGCAGTAAACTGCTTGGCTGGTGATGGGGACCAGAACGGAGAAAGCTCTGAGAGTGGCAAACCATGCGGAGTTTGTCCAAACTGCCAGGCTATCAAGGATGGCACCTTCATGGATGTAATCGAAATTGACGCTGCATCCAACAACGGTGTTGAAAACATCAGAGAGCTGCGTGAGAGTGTCAAATACCCACCGGCAGTAGGCAGAAAAAAGGTATATATTATCGACGAGGTTCACATGCTTTCTACAGGTGCCTTCAATGCCCTGCTCAAGACCTTGGAGGAACCACCTGCTGACGTAATGTTTATTCTTGCAACTACGGAGCCGCAGAAGCTGCCGGCTACAATACTATCAAGATGTATGCGTCTCGACTTTAAGAGAGTTGCGGAAGCTGTTCTTCGAGATGGCTTCAAGAGGATTTGTGACGATAAGAATGTAGATATAGATGAAAGTGCCTTGGCGCTACTTGCATCCAACGCGGATGGGTCTGTGAGAGACGGACTTAGTATTCTGGATCAGTGCCTTGCAACAGGCGAAAGGTTCATCAACAGAGATATGGTAATTGAATTGCTAGGTACAGAGTCGGAGGAATTTTTCCTTGATTTGACGGATTTGGTTGCACTTCACAACACTGCGGAAGCATTGGTAAGACTTGACGGTGTACTCCGAGAGGGCAAGGATGTCAAGCAGCTTATGAAGGACTGGATGAGCCATTACAGGAATCTTTTGATTTCTAAGTATATAAGGAATCCTGAGGATATGCTCAACATGACTACTGAAGGTATCAACCGACTTAAGGAGCAGAGCAATCAAATTAGTTTAGATGAAATTGACAGAGGTATTGTTACTCTGTCCAAGACTATAAATGAGGCTAGGTTTTCTACCCAGCCGAGAATCTTATTGGAGCTTGCTATTGTAACATTATCCTCAGAAATAATGGATGAAATGGCTACTCCCAGAATGGTGGCCCCACCAATAAAAACTGCAGCACCTGCAAGGACTGCAGCACCTGCAAGGGCTGCGACACCTACATCTACGCAGATGGCACCTGCAAGGACTGCAGCACCTCAGCCGGCCGATGCGGGGAGCGAGGCCGAGATAACCCCGGCATCAAACCCGGCGAATGAGGCGGCTCGGGTCATGGTAGAGGAGCCGGCGAGTGAGACTTTCCTTGAAGGGCAGGCAGAGACGGACCCGGGCAAAAAAGGGCCCGCAGAGACGGACGTTCAAAATGGGTCGGTGGACCTGGGGCTTGACCTTGATGCTATTTGGCATGAGATTTTTGAGGAGGGCGAATGTGCCAAGGGCAGTTTCAATATAATCAGGGTTTCCACAACTCTTGAGCATGTGGGTGAGTCGGATTTTACGGTGGCTGCGGCTAACGAGATTACCAAGACTTATCTGGAGAATAATCGGGCGGTTTTGGAGAATTTGATGGAGAAGAAAATAGGCAGGCGGCTTGCCATGAGGTGTAGTGCCCAGAGCAAGACTGAGGATTTGTCTAAGCAGGAAATGGCGGAGAAGATCGCGCGGGATGTGGCGGATTCGTTTAAGATAGACGTTGAAATTGAGTAACGGAGGAACAAGATATGGGAAAAGGTATGAGAGCAGGTAAGAAACCGAGTGGCGGCATGGGCGGCGGCGGAATGCAAAAGCAGCTTCAGCAGATGCAGGCTATGCAGCGCAAGATGGAAATGATGCAGGCTGAGCTTGAGGAAAAGGAATTCACAGCGACAGCAGGCGGCGGTGCCATCAGTGTAACTGTTAACGGTAAGAAGGAAATTACGGCTATGGCTATTCAGCCTGAGGTTATCGACCCTGATGATGCAGAAATGCTTCAGGATTTGATTATTGCGGCTGTCAACGAGGCGATGAGGCAGGTTGACGAGGTTTCCAACGAGGAAATGGGTAAGCTTACGGGCGGATTGAGTATTCCGGGATTGGTATAGTTGGCGGCGAGCCGGCTTTTGAGGTAGAGATACAAGATGAGACAATATGCGAAGCCTTTGGGCAAACTGATAAATGAATTATCCAAGCTTCCTGGCATCGGCGGCAAAACTGCACAGCGACTGGCGTTCCACATTCTTTCTCTTGATGAGCGAGAGGTTGGGGAGCTTGCTGATGCCATTACTGAGGCTAAGAGGACTATGAAGTATTGTTCTGTGTGCGGGAACTTGACGGATACGGATCCCTGCAACATATGTAGTGATGCTACTAGAAGGCAGGATGAAATTTGCGTGGTGGAGAGTCCACGTGATGTAGTTGCCATGGAACGAATTAAGGAGTTTGATGGCTTGTATCACGTTTTGCATGGTGCAATTTCGCCTATGGAGGGAATCGGGCCGGAGGATATCAACCTGAAATCCCTCATAATTAGGCTTCAAAAAAACGATGTTAAAGAAATTATACTTGCCACCAACCCTAACATTGAGGGTGAGGCAACAGCAATGTACATCGCCCGGCTAATTAAGCCGTCGGGAATTAAGGTTACCAGAATTGCAAACGGAATTCCTGTAGGTGGCGATCTTGAGTACGCTGACGAAATTACACTGCTTAAGGCGATGGAAGGACGACGGGAACTATAACGA
>DATESI010000068.1:0-2963 GCA_035270905.1 Anaerovoracaceae bacterium | reverse complement strand
CCGGCCTCTCTGTAGACGAAGTTGAAAAATTATAAATTATAATATGAGATATGACCACAAAGTAACACTTCAAGAGTTGCTTTGTGGTTTATTTTTTTTCATAGTCATGGAATTAACCACATATGGAGTGACACTTGAGCTGGTACAATAAAGCTTGAACCACTTGCAAACAGTAAAAGAGGACACAACCTATTCGGCTGTGCCCTCTAAAGCATTTACATGTTGTTTATTTTGTTGTTGCGTCGTATAAAGCTTCTGCCTTATCCCACTCTGCAATGATTTCTGGGATAACCTTATAAAGGTCGCCACAGATTGCATAGTCAGCGATTTCCATCATAGGAGCATCTGCATCCTTATTGATAGCAACGATTAGGTCTGATGTCTGCATTCCTGCTAAGTGCTGGATAGCTCCGGAGATACCACATGCAAAGTAAATTTTAGGCTTTACTGTAGTTCCTGTCTGTCCAACCTGATGTGAATGATCAATCCAACCAGCATCTACTGCTGCTCTTGATGAACCAACAACTCCGCCAACCTTATCAGCAAACTTCTGGATTAATTCGAATCCTGAAGCATCGCCTAATCCTCTTCCGCCGGAGCAGATGATTTCAGCATCTGTTAAGGAAACCATTTCCTTAGCTGACTTAACGATTTCTACGATTGTAGTTCTGATGTCTGCTTCAGTAATGGAAGGCTTAATGTTGATGATTTCGCCCTTAGCACCCTTTACAGGTTCTCTCTTCTGCATAACTCCAGGTCTTACTGTTGACATCTGAGGTCTAGTCTTAGGACAGATGATTGTAGCCATTAGGTTACCACCAAATGCTGGACGAGTCTGCTTGATTCCTGTTGAAGGATCGTTAGGGTCTAATGTTGATGTATCTAAAGTAGTGTTCTTCTTATTGAAGTCGATGTAGCTTGATACCTTGATATCTAGTCTAGTACAGTCAGCTGTTAAACCAGTGTTGCATCTAGCTGCGATTCTTGGAGCTAGGTCACGACCGATATGAGTTGCACCGTAAAGAACGATTTCTGGCTTATATTCGTCGATAGCGTCCTTGATTACCTTAGTGAAACCATCAGTTGTGAAGTTCTTTAATAGTTTGTCCTGAATCATGTAAACTTCTTCAGCACCGTATGCGAAACATTCTGATGCTAAGTGGTCGATTCCGTCACCAACTAATAGAGCACAAACCTTAGTCTCAGGGCTGATTTCTTTAGCTAGTCTGTAACCTTCACCTATTAATTCCAGAGCAACGTTCATTAATTTGCCGTCTCTCTGCTCAGCGAATACCCAAACGTTCTTATAAGCACTTAGGTCTACTGCTGCTTCTTGTGCAACTTCTTTGATAGCGCCAAACTTACAAGCAGTTAAGCACTGGTTACAGAAAGAGCACTTTGCATTTACTTTTGCGATTTTGCCGGCTTTGTTTCCGTCAAAAGCTTCAAATTCAAATGCGTCGTATGGACATGACTTAAAGCATAATCCACAGCCTATACATTTATCTTTTATAATTTCAATAGCCATTGTTATTCCTCCTCCTTTTTAGATTGCATGCTTGCCTTTTAATTGAATTAAAAGCTTATCAGCGATTTCTTTTTCACTATCTCCTTCGATTGCCATACCCTTGCCCTTAGGTGCAGGTGTGAATGATCTGTATACGTTTGTAGGAGAAGCTTCAAGACCAACCTTAGTAAGGTCAACCTCGATGTCCTTTGCATTCCAAGTCTTCATGTCCTTTTCAGCAAAGATTCCTGCCATTGACATGTATCTAGGAGTGTTAAGTTCTTTGATTGCTGTTAACATGCATGGAGTCTGAATCTTAATAGTTTCATAACCATCTTCTAGCTGTCTCTTAACAGTGATGTCCTTCATATTCTTGTCGATTGCGAATTCTTCAACGTATGTAACCTGAGGAATTCCTAATTTTTCTGCTAACTGCGGACCAACCTGTGCAGTATCTCCGTCGATAGCCTGTCTACCAGCCCATAATAGGTCGAAATCTCCAACCTTTCTTACAGCTGCTTCCAAAGTGTTTGATGTAGCCCATGTGTCTGAACCACCAACTGCTCTGTCGGATACTAGGATACCATCATCAGCTCCCATTGCTATACATTCGAATAGCAAATCTGTAGCCTGTGGAGGTCCCATTGTAATAACTGTAATATGAGTATCAGGATATTGATCCTTTAGTTTTAATGCTTCTTCTAAAGCGTTAGCATCATCGTGGTTTAAAATGCTAGGAACGCCATCTCTGATAAGAGTTCCTGTTGCAGGGTTGATCTTGATAACGTTAGTATCAGGAACCTGCTTTGCGCATACGATAATCTTAAATGCCATATCTATTTTCCTCCTTCTCCTTATTTACCGAAAGTCTTGCTTGCGATTACGATCTTCTGAACTTCTGAAGTTCCTTCGTAGATCTCAGTAATCTTAGCGTCTCTCATCATTCTTTCTACAGGGTAGTCCTTAGTGTATCCATATCCACCGTGGAACTGAACGCACTTAGTAGTTACTGCCATAGCTGTTTCTGCAGCGTATAACTTAGCCATTGCTGAAACTTCGCCGTAGTCAAGATGCTTGTCCTTCATGTTAGCAGCCTTGTAGATCAAAAGTCTTGCAGCTTCGATTCTTGTCTTTAATTCAGCCATTTCAAATTGAAGTGCCTGCATCTGTGACAATTTCTTACCGAATTGCTTTCTTGACTTCATGTACTCAACTGTTACATCGAAAGCGCCCTGTGCAATACCTAGTGCCTGAGAAGCGATACCAATACGTCCGCCGTCAAGAGTTGACATTGCAACCTTGAATCCCTGACCAACTTCGCCTAGAAGTCTGTCCTGAGGAATTTCGCAGTTCTGGAAAATAAGTTCTGTAGTTGAAGATGCGCAAATACCCATCTTGTCTTCTGTCTTACCGATTGAGAAGCCCTTATCGCCTTTTTCTACGATAAATGCAGTAA
>DATESI010000067.1:0-2424 GCA_035270905.1 Anaerovoracaceae bacterium | reverse complement strand
TTTGCCAAATTCTTCGCTCTAGTATGTGCGGCGGTTCCTGTGGCATATCTATTCATGGCAGAATACCAAAAAGAAAGAATCGAGGCCTTCCTACATCCTAACAACCTTGCTCTCCAAGGAAATTATCAGGTTTGGCAATCCAAGGTTGCAATAGGCTCAGGCGGATTCTTTGGGAAAGGGCTCTTCCAGGGTACCCAAAAGGAGTTAGATTTCATACCTGTTCAAAAGTCGGACTTTATCTTCTCCGTCATAGGGGAAGAGCTGGGGTTTATCGGTGGTCTAATTGTAATTGGGCTTCT
The DNA here is from genome assembly GCA_035270905.1 of Anaerovoracaceae bacterium. GTDB lineage: Bacteria > Bacillota > Clostridia > Peptostreptococcales > Anaerovoracaceae > JAVXAG01. Next base: position 2,125 of record DATESI010000067.1, on the reverse strand, counting down.
GGGATTCCTGCTCATTAGACTGACCAAGATTGCCCATCATGCTTTGGACTTTTATGGTGCCCTCATAGTAGTAGGCTTCATCGGAATGTTTACATTCCAAATTTTCGAAAACATTGCAATGACCATGGGTATCATGCCAGTAACTGGTATCACCCTACCGTTCCTAAGCTATGGAGGCTCCTCCATACTTTCCAATATGATTGCTATAGCCATAGTGCTGGACGTAGGTGTCCGTAGCAAAAAACTAAGCTTCTAATCCGGTTATAATTAAATATAAAAACAACAAAAGGAGGTACATTACCCACGTCTAATGCTAAATTCAAAAGAGATATGCTTCACAGCAACGCTGTTGAAGAATATCTCTTTTTTCATCTTATCAACAAGTTTATTGCAAACAAATTGCTCGTAGTTAGCGTTAGTGGTGGCATGTTGCTGCAAGGAGCACTCCGCAAGGTGCTCCGCACCGAGGACGGCGACGGTAGCAATATGCCACTACTAATACAAGCCACTACTACTTAATTCTGTTTGCAATCCTTCTAAAGTTTTCTTTTATGTACGTCTCCTTTTGGAACACAATTGGAACTCCCAGAGTTGTTGAGATGAAAATGTTCTCGTCGAACTGGATAATTCCAAGAAGCTCAGGCATGAGAATGCCAGCTATCTCCTTAAGGCTTGGACCGTAGCCCTCCTTCATAAGCTCAACCATAACCTTATTGAGCACATAATATCGTTCTCTTATTCCGTTGCCAAGTAGCACCCTGTCCAGTATATCTGCATCGCGAAGTGATGAATATTCAGGTACGGTCACGATTATTGCCGCATCTGCACCTGCTGCCGCGTTACGGAGGTTCTGCTCAATGCCAGAAGGTCCGTCTATTATAACATAGTCAAAGCCCTTCCTAAGATTATCGCAAAGCTCCTTCATATTATCTGGAGTCAATTCGCCATCATCGCTTGCAGGGGATGCTGCCATAATATATAGAGAAGGAAATCTCTTATCTCTAATAAGGGCCTGCTCAACTGTGCAAACGCCTGTCATAACATCATATGCATCATAAACCACTCTATTTTCAAGACCCAAATACAGGTCCAAATTTCTTTGGCCCATATCAGCATCTACAATTACAACATTTTTGCCTGCTTCGGCTAATATTCCTCCCAGATTTGATGAGAACATTGTCTTGCCGGTGCCACCCTTGCCGGATGCAACCAGAATTACTTTGCTCATGTCTTTCCTCCTAATTACGTCTATACCAATTACATCTATATCAATTACCTGACTTGTATATTTGCTAGATTCCTACTGCTCAACATTTGAAGTTGTTACACTTCCTGTGCTTTTTGAATTTTGGGAATCAAGGTAGGTGCCGATAACCTCTCTTGCAATAGGTGCTGCATTGTATGATAATCCACCCTGTACAAGCATTGCAACAACTGCAATCTTAGGATTGTTTGCCGGTGCCATGGCGATTGTCCATGCGAAGTTATCATAGGTATCCTTGTATCTGTTTATCATCTCATAGGTTACCTTGCCCTTGCTTGCCTGAATCAATGCCTGGTCAACAGTACCGTTTTCTGAGGTGTATATATCAGGATTTTCCTTCATCAGCTGAGTCATCTTTTTTTCGACCTGCTTCCATGAAACTGAAGATGTGATTTGGCTTAGGTGCTTCTTGACATACTTAACCTCATCCTTAGGGTTAATGTATCCCGCCTTCTCTGCAGTACCAGTCTTGGCAGCAACCTCATATTTGAAGTTACTAAAGATTCCAACCAGGGTACCACCGGAAGCTACCTTTTTCATTCCCTTGATAACATCCTTAAGCAAGTCCTTATTTGGCAGGTCTATATCCTTGCCGCTAGCTTTGGTATTAAGGCCTTGACCTTCAATGCCCTTAATTAGGCTTACCTGATTTTTAACACCGTTATTACCCAATGTTGCAACATAGTTACACATTTGAAGTGGTGTATATGAGTTATCTCCTTGTCCGATAGAAATGTTGAATTCATCACCCAAATTCCATTCAGCCATATTGAAATATGAGAACTTACAAATATCTGTTACCGTCTCAATCTTGCTCTTCTTCACATCGGTCTTTTCTTCCATAAGCTTCATAATTTGCTC
>DATESI010000066.1:0-2766 GCA_035270905.1 Anaerovoracaceae bacterium | reverse complement strand
GTTTGGTAATATATCCTTCATACTTAATTTGAACCTCTAATTGGTTGATGGCGTGGGCTGACAATTCAGGTCTGGTTTCATCGTCGATTTCTGCCAAAATCTCATATGTGATTTCTGGTCTCTTCAAAAGCTCCGCCATGGTAATTTTGTTCTGCAATGGTGTGCTATTATGTTTTTCCAAAAATTCGTTAACATCTCTCGGCAAAAGCTCCTTGGCACTGATTCTTGCAACTTCATTTTCCACTGCGGCCTTTTTTGCCAAAAATCTCTCGTATCTCTCCTGAGATGCCAATCCGACCTCATATGAACGCTCTGTCAAACGCAAATCTGCGTTGTCTTGCCTCAGAAGCAGCCTATATTCCGCTCTGGACGTCATTATTCTGTAAGGTTCATTAGTACCTTTTGTCACTAAATCGTCGATTAGAACGCCAATATAAGCCTCACTTCTGTCGAGAATAAAAGGATTTTTTCCATTTATTGACAGAGAGGCGTTAATTCCGGCCATCAATCCCTGTGCTGCCGCCTCCTCATATCCTGAGCTTCCGTTGAACTGTCCGGCACAAAAAAGTCCTTCAACCTTTCTATGCTCCAAATTTGTTTTGAGAGAAAGTGGATCTATGCAATCATATTCAATAGCATATGCCGGTCTAGTTATTCTTATATTTTCCAGGCCTTCAATTGTTTTATAAAAATCAAGCTGCACATCTTCAGGCAAGCTTGACGACATTCCCTGTATGTACATTTCATTTGTATTAAGTCCTTCGGGCTCAATAAAAAGTTGGTGTCTTTTCTTGTCTGCAAATCTGTTAACCTTATCCTCAATAGATGGACAATATCTTGGACCGATACCTTCAATCTGTCCGCCGAACAATGCAGACCTATGAAAGTTCTCTCTGATAACTCTGTGTGTTTCTTCATTTGTATATGTCAGCCAGCATGAAATTTGATCCCTGCTTAAGTCATCATTCATAAAGGAAAATGGCACAATTTTTTCATCACCTTTTTGCTCTGCCATTTTGGAGTAATCCAAGCTTTGTGCCAATGCTCTCGCTGGTGTGCCCGTCTTAAATCTTCTAAGTTCAAGGCCGTGGTTCTTCAAATTATCTGCAAGCTCCACTGACGGTGCAAGACCGTTAGGTCCACTCTGAAAAGCACTATCTCCAATAAAAATTTTGCCACGCAAAAATGTTCCCGTCGCTAGGATTACGGCTTTGCATTTGTAGTAGGTATGGGTTTTGGTTATAACCCCGCAAGCCCTTCCATCTTCGACTATCAAATCCGTAACCTCACCCTGCTTCATGTCAAGGTTGTCTTGCTCCTCGATAGTCTTTTTCATTTCTTCATGATATCTATGCTTGTCAGCCTGAGCACGCAAAGAATGGACCGCTGGTCCCTTTGCTGTGTTTAACATCTTGCTTTGTATAAACGTCTTGTCGATATTCTTGCCCATCTCTCCGCCAAGAGCGTCTATTTCTCTGACAAGATGACCCTTGCCAGTTCCACCGATGGACGGATTGCATGGCATCATTGCAACGGCTTCAAGGTTTATAGAAAAAAGCAAAGTTCTATTGCCCATTCTAGTTGCTGCTAGTGCAGCCTCGCATCCTGCATGGCCTGCACCCACTACAATAATATCGTACTCACCCATTAAAATTTTTTCCATATTATTTCCCCAAACAAAATCTCGCAAACAACTCATTGATGATGTCTTCCTGAACTGTTTCCCCGACAATCTCTCCTAGAAGTTCATATGCTCTGTTAACGTCAATCTCAATAACCTCAAGTGCCTCCATAGTTTGTGCCATCGCCATAGCATCGTCAATGGCCTGCTTAGCTTCCTTGAGAAGATTTTCATGTCTTACATTAGTGACCATAATGCTGTCACTCTGTTTCACCTTGCCGGAATAAACAAGGTTAACAATTTCTTTTTCCAGCAGTTCTATTCCAATGGACTCCTTGAGAGAAGTTTTTATTATCTTCGCTCTTGGCAAGAGCTCTCTGACTTCTGACTCCTCAACCTTTTCTCCAAGGTCTGTTTTGTTCAAAATAACAACTGAATCTCTATCCTTGAGATATTCTATAATATTGTAATCCTCATCTTCAAGAGGCACACTGCTGTCTATCATGAAAATAACAAGATCTGCCTTATTAAATGAATCCTTACTTTTTTCAATTCCAATTTTTTCGATTGTATCCTTGGTCTCTCGAATTCCTGCCGTATCAATAAGCTTCACTGGGATTCCCTGTATGGTTATGGCCTCCTCGATCACATCACGAGTTGTACCTGGAATATCAGTTACTATTGCTCTTGATTCCTTCAATAGTGAATTCATCAATGAGGATTTGCCCACATTAGGCTTGCCAATTATGGCAATGTTAAGTCCTTCTCTTAATATCTTGCCTGTATCAGCAGTGGCAAGAAGTCCTTCAATATCAGTATGGACTGATGTAAGTCCTGTGAGCAAATTGCTGTATGTCAATTCTTCTATATCCTCGTCGGGATAATCTATATTTACCGAGATGTTCACCAAAACATCTACAAGCTTCGTTCTAATTTCTTTAATGTTCTCCGAAAACTTCCCTTCAAGCTGATCTAATGCAACTTCGAAGGTCCTATCTGTCTTAGCTCTGATTAAATCAATTACTGCCTCCGCCTGTGACAAATCAAGCCTTCCATTAAGGAATGCACGCTTAGTAAACTCACCTGGCTCTGCCAACCTTGCACCATTGTCTAAGACTAGGCTCAAAATTTTCTTTAGCGCTACC
>DATESI010000065.1:0-8164 GCA_035270905.1 Anaerovoracaceae bacterium | reverse complement strand
GGACGTAGACGATTTAATAATGAAGATGCCTGTTTTGTGCTGAAGCACGATAAGGTTTATGTGGTTGCGGACGGCGTTGGTGGCAACAAATCAGGGGAAATTGCATCAAGAACTGCCGTAAATGAGGTCGCAAACTACATACTTGAAAATCCGGTTGATGAGATTGATACGGAGGAGGCTCTGAAGGACTATTTTGAAGACTGTATTAAGAAGGCCAACAGTACGGTGCTTGAGATGTCTGAGAGACACGAAGAGAATAAAGGTATGGCAACCACCATTGTTGTGGCCTATGCTCGCAAGGGCAAGGCGTACATAGTGAATGTTGGGGACAGCCGTGCTTATGTTTATAGAGATAAGGTTTTGCACCAGGTTACGGAGGATCATACCTATGTGAATACCTTGCTCAAGGCTGGAATTATTTCGGAGGAAGAGGCTCTGACTCACGAAAATAAGAATATGATTACGAGGGCAGTAGGTGCAGACTACGAGGTGGATCCGGACTTTTTCCATGTGGACATTAAGGTGGGGGACATAATTCTTATCTGTACAGATGGGCTTTATGGGGAGCTTGAGCCTGATGAAATCACAGGAGTTTTGGACGAGGGCCAGAACATGTCGGAGACCTGCCAAAAGCTTGTTTCGGTAGCGAACAAGAACGGTGGACATGACAATATAACGATTATAAGTTTGAAGGTAACGGAGGAAGATATTGATGAGTAATAGGGTGTTAGCAGGCAGATACGAACTGATAGAAAAAATTGGAGAAGGCGGCATGGCTGTTGTTTACAAGGCTAAGGACAAGCTTCTCAATAGATACATAGCAATTAAAATTCTGAGACCTGAGTTTACTAAGGATGCTCAGTTTGTAGAAAATTTCAAGAAGGAGTCCCAGGCTGCGGCGGCACTTACTCATCCTAATATTGTAAGTGTTTATGACGTTGGCAAAGAGGGAAACATCAATTATATAGTAATGGAGCTTATTGATGGTAAGCCGTTAAGCGAGGTTATTAAGGAGAGTGCACCGATGGATTACAGACGTGTAATCGAAATTTCCAAGCAGATTACATCGGCACTGGCGCTAGCTCATAGAAACGATATTATCCATAGAGATGTTAAGCCTCATAATATTTTGGTTACTCATGACGGAATTGCAAAGCTTGCTGACTTTGGTATTGCCAAGGCTATGAGCGACGCAACTCTTGTAAACGGAACCAGCAGAATTATCGGCTCTGTCCACTATTTTTCACCTGAACAGGCAAGGGGAAATTACGTAGACGAAAGGTCTGACCTTTATTCTCTAGGCATTGTAATGTACGAAATGCTAACAGGCAGGGTTCCATTTGATGGGGACAACCCAGTATCAGTGGCATTGATGCATATAAATGATCAGATTATTCCACCATCACAGCTTGTTGGCGGTGTTCCACCGCAGCTAGAAAAGCTTATTATGAAGGCAACTGACAAGCTTCAGATTAACAGATACAAGTCTGCTGATGAAATGCTTGAGGAACTCGATAACATTGAGTTTGTCACCAAGGTTGTGGGTAACGGTGTGTTCTCTGGAATGAACGGCAGTGGTTACGGTGATGGTCGTTTCGAGGAACCAAGGAAGGAAAGTCACTCACGTTCTGTAACTAAGGAAAAACCTAGATATAGAGACGAGGATATTATAGATGAAAAACCGGGTAAATCCAGCGGTTCTGATAAGAAGGATGCGGGCAAGAAGAAAAAGATGATTATAATCATTGTTGCAGCTGCAGTAGTTGTTATTGGCGGCCTTGCATTTGCACTATCCCAGATGGGAATTATCGGAGGTGGAGATATAGAAGTTCCAAGCCTTCTTGGTAAGACCTACGAACAGGCTGAGGCAGAGCTTGCTGACATTGGACTACAGATTGCCAAGGGCGACGAGGTCAACTCAGACGAATATGAAAAGGACGAAATTTGTTCTCAGAATCCGAGCGAAGGAAGCATGGTCAAGGAGGGCAAGACCGTTGTAGTTAACATCAGTATTGGTGTAGGCGAAGGCAGCGTTCCAAACCTTAAGGATAAGGATTACGAGGAGGTTGAAGCATATCTCGAAAAATTTGGATTCAAGCTTGGAGTTGTAGAAAAGGATGATAGCGAGCTCCCTGAGGGAACTGTAATCGGACAGACTCCTGCAGCCGGAGAGGTTGCACCTGAAGGAACCAAGGTCAATATTGTAATCAGTAACGGCAAGGGCGAAAGCGAAGGTACAGTGCCAATTCTAACAGGACTTACGGTAGATGAGGCCAAGGCAAAAATTATTGCAGAAGGCTTCGCTGTTGGCGATATAAACTATGATTTTAGCACTGCATATGGCAAGAATTATGTAATGTGGCAGGAGTATGGTGCAAATACTAAGCTTGAAAAGGGTACCAAAATCGGAATTATAATAAGCAAGGGTGCCGAAGAAAACGAGCCAGATGCACCTGATGAGGAGTAATAGGTAAATTTGAGAGGATTGATTATCAAAGGTATCGGTGGATTTTATTATATTAAGACCCCCGAGGGCATAATCCAAGCAAGAGGAAGAGGTATCTTCAAGAAGGAGGGTATCACTCTTACTGTGGGCGATATTGTGGATGTTGAACGCCTTGATGACGGTGACGGAGTGATAAACTTCATCACGCCGCGCAAAAATATCTTTATTAGACCTCCTATTGCCAATGTTGATTGCTTCGTTGTGGCCTTTGCTACAACCAAACCTAAGCCTAATTTTGCCACCATAGATAAGTTTCTTGTTATGGCAGAGATGAACAACACAGAAGCAATAATCTGCGTCAACAAGGCTGACCTTGTTAGCGACGCGGATTTGGACAAGATTAAGGGAATATACGCAGGAGAATACCCTGTGGTGGCTGTAAGCTGTATCACAGGTCAAGGGGTAGACGAGATTGAGGAACTGCTTGCAGGCAAGAAGGCCTGCCTTGCAGGGCCATCTGGAGTTGGCAAATCCACGCTGACTAATTTGCTTATACCTGAAGCTGACATGGAAACAGGTGAAATTAGTACCAAGACTGGAAGGGGCAAGCATACCACCAGACATGTTGAAATCTTCGACATGAAAAAAGGGGGAATGATATTTGATACTCCCGGCTTCACCTCATTTGAAATTATGGAGGCCGACCTTGACAATTTGCAGGATTTTTATCCCGAAATTGCCAAGCGTAAGGGTCAGTGCAGATACGATAATTGCAGACATCTATCTGAGCCCCAATGTGCCGTGAGAGACGCGGCTGAGGCAGGGGAGATACATCAGTTCAGATATCGCTCTTATCTTGCTAATATGGAAGAAATAAAGAATAAGAAGAAATACTAATTATTATGCTGACAAGGAACCAAATCCATGGCGGTTTAAGTCCTTGTCTATAAGCGAAAGGAAGGCAATATGGCTAAGTTAGCTCCTTCAATTTTATCGGCAGATTTTGCAAAACTTGGTGAACAGGTTGAGCTTATCTCCAAAGCTGGTGCAGATTATGTACATGTTGATGTAATGGATGGTCATTTCGTACCCAACATAAGCTTTGGCGGGACTATAATGAAATCACTGGATAGGTTCAATACTGCACCCTATGATGTACATCTGATGATTGAAAATCCAGACGATTACATTGAGGATTTTGTAAGTACCAAAACAGAATATATGGTGGTCCATCAGGAGGCCTGCAGGCATCTTAACAGGACCATGGCACATATCAAATCATGTGGCGTGAAGCCGGGAGTTTCTATTAACCCTGCAACACCTGTGTCTACTCTTGAAAACATTCTTGAGTATGTTGACATTGTGCTTATTATGTCTGTTAATCCAGGCTTTGGTGGACAAAAATTCATACCGAATTCCCTGGACAAGGTTCGCGAGCTTGCCAAGATGCGTAAGGAAAGAAATCTTGACTTTGCTATCGAAATCGATGGAGGCATCACTCTTGACAACGTTAAGGAAGTAATTGATGCAGGTGTTGATATTGTTGTTGCAGGCTCAAGCGTGTTTAGGGCAGAGGACATTGAAGCAAGAGTTAAAGAATTTAAGGCCATAATATAGAACTATGAAAAGGTTGACATACAGGGAGGTATAGATTATGAGCGAGGTTACTATTAAGAGATTATGCATGTTCGGTGCAGGAATCGTATGTGCAGCGGTATGGAGATTTTACAGTGCACAAATGGCACTGGCACTGCTGGTTTCATTTATATTCATCCAGTTTACATACGGCGTAATACATGATAAGGACAAGACACGTAAATAATAGATTGTTAGGTCTAAAAGGTTTGACATGCATATAATAAAATGTTAATATATGTTTTTGAGTGGATTATACATCGAATAAATTAAAAGAGATATGCTCCCCTAAGGAACTGTCACGCAGTATGGCGTGAGCGTTCTGTGACGTGGGGAGCATATCTCTTTTTTATTGTTTTTATTTAATTCTTTTTCTTAGTCGAACCTGTATCATCAGTTGGTGTATCTGGATTCTCTGGGTCTACTACAGGATTATCAGGATCAACCGGTTCATCAGGATCAGGCTCTACAACCGGAGGGGTGTAGGTGTGAAGCTTTAATCCCGGTTTGATAGGGTAGGTAATAGTATCGTTATTGTGACGGTTGCAGTAGTAATGAGGTAATTCGCTCTTATAATCACCAACCTTGGTGCTTGGGATATAAGGTCTCTGAATACCTGACTTAGCAATTGCATTCGGACAAAGTGGCGTTGCCAAATATCCGGACTGACTGCAGACTGTAACTGTCTTACGTACTGAATCCTTCTTGCTTCTCTGAGTGCCTGCGATGAAGTACTCGGAAGCTCTGCCCTTAGAATATGCAGTTGATGAAACCACATTGCTAGGAGCGCCCTTGTATGAACCCTTCTTAGCATTCGGAATTTGGTTCATAATCTTGCCCCAAAGAACTGCCGCCGTATAGGAGGAGCTTGAAAGGGCAATGTTTACGTCATTTCCTATCCAAAGTGCTGCTGAGTAGCTAGGTGTAAATCCATCAAACCAGATATCGTACTGGTCTGTGGTTGTACCTGTTTTACCACCGGACTGTACGCCAGAGATTCTTGCTGGACTACCGATACCCTGTGATACTACTGACTGAAGCATGTCGCACATGATGAAGGCAACGCCTGGATCAAGAACTTCATTCTTCTTGGATTGTGACTGTAATATTGTATCACCGTTTCTGTTTTCTATCTTAGTGTAGCATATTGTATCTTGTCTAACGCCACCGTTTACAAATGTAGTGTAAGCACTGGACATTTCAAGAGGTGTAACACCTGATGTCATACCGCCAAGTGCAAGAGCAGCAGCGTTAAGGTCGTTGGTGTCGCCTTCAGTATCAACAGTAGTGATACCAAACTTTTGAACATTCTTGCTGGAGTAAGCATCTCCAACCTGAGCCCAAATCTTAACTGCACAAACATTAACGGATTGCTGAAGGGCAGTTCTCATTGAATATAGACCGGAGAATCCACTGTATGAGTTCTGTGGCCAAATTCTGCCTTCAAGCATCATAGGTTCATCATCAATAAGTGATGCGGCTGTTAGGTAATCGCCATATAGGGATGTGCCTTGCTCGCCAAGACCTTCTGTATAAGTAAGAGTTTCGCCATCGTTAACTGCATCACAGCTCTTTTGAAGTGCTGCTGAATAAACGCCTAACGGCTTGATGGAGGAACCAGGCTGTCTTGGGTTGGTTGCTCTGTTATAAAGCATTCTTCCCGAGATACTTCTGCCACCGACCATAGCCTTAACCTCACCGGTACTATTCTCCGTAATTGCCATAGCAGCCTGTGGCTGGATTACTCTCTGATTCAATGTATATGAGTCAGGAGGTATGGAAACTTTGCCACTATCGCTTATATTGAAGAATGTCGGATAATCATCGAAGAAGTCTGCGGAAATAATTATATTGCCGTCTGAATCCTGAGTCTTGTAATCCTGAGGAATATTTACATAACCACCTGAGATGGAGTAAAGCTGACTGTTCTCTTGAATGTACATATTCTTAAATTCAATGCTGTAATCAGTTTTACCTGCAACGGTAGTTTCGTATATGTTCAATCTCTTGCCAGCAATAATGGTATATGAGCCATCATCATTTTTCTTAATTTCGCTGTTTCTAAAGTTGAAGTTATCATTGCTATCAAAGTAGTTGTCATAGTCATAAAGCATAAGTGAACCATGCTTGTTGATTATATTACCGTTCTTGTCCTTCATGATTCCTACAACAGTAGGGAAGTTGGAAGGATTATCAAATTCTTTTTCGATAACCTCTTGGGCTGTGGAATCCATAGTAGTATAGATATGATAGCCCTTAGTGTAAATCCAGTTGACCGCTTCATCATAATCAATATTATTCTTCTTAGCCAAATCACTAGCAACCTGGTTGATTACATAGTCAGTAAAATATGATGAGTTGGTTGTTGTATTATGACTAGGGTTAAGCATCTTCTTAAGTGATACGCCCATAGCCTTATCATGCTCAGCCTGAGTTATCTTTTTCTGTTCAAGCATAAGATCAAGGCAAAGCTCTCGTCTGTCTCCAGATGCGTCGTTGGATACATAAGTAACATCACCAGTTCTCTTGATTATGTTCTTGGCCTTTTGACTTACTGAGTCGCTATCGACTACATCAATGAGCTGGAACTCAGAAGGTGACTGTGGTAATGCAGCAAGTGCTGCACATTCCTCAAGGGTTAGCTCCTGTATGTCCTTGGAAAAATACCCCTGCGCTGCAGCCTGAACACCATAGCAGCCGTAGCCTAGGTAAATGGTGTTGAGGTAAGCTTCCATTATCTGATCCTTGGTAAGCTTAGATTCCAGCACTACCGTGTAATATGCCTCCAGAATCTTACGACCAATACTACGCTCGGTCATTCTATCTGGCAAATAAACATTACGAGCAAGCTGCTGGGTAATGGTACTTGTACCGCTTATATGTCCATGAAGAATACCATCCTTGATAGCACCCAGTATTCGTATAAAGTTGAATCCGTGGTGCTTCTCGAAGGTCTTATCCTCGATTGCAATAATTGCATCCTTCATATCCTCAGGCAAATCCTTGTACTCAACGTTGGTACGGTTCTGCTCAGAGAAAACATTATCTATTACTTCGCCCTCGTCGTCATAGAGGACAGAACTCTCAGTTAAGAATGAATAAATATTGTCAGGATCAATCTTAGGTGCAGAAATAATGATTACTGCAGAGTAAATTATTACTACAACAATCACTGCGATTATAACTGCAAGAATGAACTTCAAAAATTGCTTCTTGTTTAATTTGTACTTCTTATGTTTCTTTTTATCACTTCTCATATTCTGGTCACTTTCCATATTTGATCCTGACTCAACATAGTTTTCATTTTCTATGAGGAACTTGTCAGCCAAATATTGCTTAGTCTTATTAATTGCTCCATCGTCGTTAGTGATTTTTTCTGACTTGATTTGTTCAGCCTTGCCTATCAAGGATTTTTCCTTAAAGGCCTCGCTTCGACTCTTCTTTTCCATAGCCTTACGTTCCTTACGCGAGCGATGCACATCTGGTTGTCCATCTTCTACACCTTGGGAAAGAGGCTTGTTAAAAGTCTCCTCGTCAAACTGAGACAAAAAATCATCTACTCCATTATTCTCTTGATTTCTTTTATCATCAAATTTATCCAAATCCGGTTACCTCCTTTTAGATAACATACAAAAATATTGTACCATATTATTCATATAAAGTTAACAAATAATTGAAGAAAACATTCTTAATTTATCATTACAATATTGTAACATAGGGCTTGCATAGAGGCGGACAATGGAATATAATGTAAATCAAGAGTGGGTGTCCGACAGGATGCTTAATGAGAAGAAAACTTTTCACAATGGTTCTGGCCTTGGCCCTTGGCATATCCATAGGCTACATGACAGACATTACAATTAACTATATATTGGCGAAGTTAACGGCTACGGCTCTGTTTGCGGTGGCGTTTTTTGGTGCCGCAAGGAACCGAAGAAAGGTTGCTTTAATCCTAGGGCTCACGGTTATCGCCGGATTTTTGCTCATGGCAGGGGAGGCAAATAGATTCCAGGAAAGCCCCTTGCGGGGAGATTTGGGGGTCAGCAAGACCTTCCATGCCAAGGTTTTGCAAATAGATGAGAA
>DATESI010000064.1:0-2553 GCA_035270905.1 Anaerovoracaceae bacterium | reverse complement strand
GTGCCAAGCAGGGTAGAGACAGAGCACGTCAGGCAGTTTTGCCACTAAGAGGTAAGATCCTCAACGTCGAAAAAGCAAGACTTGACAAGATTCTAAACTCAGAGGAAATCAAGAACATGATTACAGCATTTGGCTGTGGAGTTGGTGCAGATTTTAACATTGAAAAGCTGCGTTATCACAAAATAATAATCATGACCGATGCCGATGTTGACGGAGCACATATCAGAACATTGCTTCTGACATTCTTCTATAGATATATGACACCGCTTATTGAAGGCGGCTACGTATATGCGGCACAGCCACCGCTATTCCAGGTTAAAAAACAAAAAGATGTATATTACACCTACTCAGAGAAGGAGCAAGAAAAGCTTCTTGATAGCCTTGACGGCAAGGTTGATATTCAGAGATATAAGGGTCTAGGAGAAATGGACTTCCATCAGCTTTGGGAGACAACCATGGATTATGAGCATAGAACCCTAATTCAAATTACTATAGATGATGCTACTGCAGCAGACGAGATATTTACTTGCTTGATGGGCGACAAGGTTGCGCCGAGAAAGAAGTTTATAGAAGAAAATGCTAAGTACGCAACATTAGACATTTAGGAAGGAGGGCAAAATGGCAACTTTATTAGAAGATTCAAAATTAATACAGCATGAAATACATGACGAGATGAAAAATTCCTACATCGACTACGCTATGAGTGTAATCGTTGGACGAGCCCTTCCTGATGTAAGAGACGGAATGAAGCCAGTGCATAGAAGAATTCTTTATGGAATGAATGCACTAGGAATAACACCTGACAAACCGCACAAAAAGTCAGCGCGTATTGTCGGTGAAGTAATGGGTAAATATCACCCTCATGGTGATAGTTCAATTTACGATGCAATGGTAAGAATGGCCCAGGATTTCTCAACAAGATATATACTTGTTGATGGTCATGGTAACTTCGGTTCTGTGGACGGAGACAGTGCTGCGGCAATGCGTTATACAGAAGCACGTATGTCACCGTTTTCCTTGGAAATGCTACGGGACATCGACAAAGAAACTGTTGATTTCATGCCGAACTTTGACGGTGAAGAGAAGGAACCGATTGTTCTTCCAAGTAGATATCCAAACCTGCTTGTAAACGGTTCAAACGGTATAGCCGTTGGTATGGCAACATCCATTCCACCACATAATTTAACAGATGTAATCAATGCAACCATTAAGCTTATAGATGATGAGGAATGTACAGTAGAGGATCTTATTGACATCGTCAAGGGTCCAGACTTCCCAACAGGAGCTACTATCCTTGGCAAAGGTGGAGCCAAGGAAGCCTACAGAACAGGAATGGGCAAGGTTATCGTTAGAGCCAACTGCGAAATCGAAGAGACAGACAGAGGCAAATCACAGATAATCGTTACAGAAATTCCATACCAGGTAAACAAGGCAAGACTTATAGAAAAAATCGCAGATTTAGTTAAGGAAAAGAGAGTTGACGGCATAACAGCAATCAGAGATGAGTCCAATAGACACGGTATGCGTATCGTTATTGAGCTTAGACGTGATGCTAATCCGCAAATTACCCTTAACAGATTATATAAGCATACACAGCTTCAGGATAGCTACAGCATGATAATGCTTGCTATCGTAAACGGAGAACCAAAGATTTTGAATCTTTATCAGATTCTTGATGAGTATCTTAAATTCCAAAAAGAAGTAGTAACAAGAAGAACTCAGTTTGACCTTAAGAAGGCAGAAGCAAGAGCACATATCTTAGAAGGACTTCGTATCGCACTTGATAATATTGATGCAGTAATCAAGACAATTAGAGAGAGCTACAACAATGCCAAGGAGCAGTTGATGGAACGATTCGGTCTGTCAGAGCTTCAGGCACAGGCAATCCTAGATATGAGACTTGCTAGATTGCAAGGGCTAGAACGAGAAAAGATTGAGAACGAATATGAAGAACTGCAAAAGAAGATAGCATACTTCAAATCAATTCTCGCTGACGAAAAGCTTCTTATGAGCGTTATTAAGGATGAGCTTATTGAAGTAAGAGATAAGTGGGGCGATACTAGAAGAACTAAGATAGTTGCCGACACTTCAGAATTTGACGAGGAAGATTTGGTTGAAGAAGAAAAGGTTGCAATCACAATCACTCACCTTGGATACCTTAAGAGAGTTCCAGCTGACACATACAAGGCACAAAGACGTGGAGGCAAGGGAATCATGGGTATAACAACCAGAGAAAATGATTTCGTGAAAGACCTAATCATGACCTCAACCCATGACTATTTGATGTTCTTTACTAACACAGGTAAAGCACATAAGATCAAGGCGTATGAGATTCCAGAAGCAACGAGAACTGCTAAGGGTACACCAGCTGTAAACTTCTTAAGCTTAATGCAGAGAGAAAGAATTACAGCAGTTATTCCTGTTACAGAATTCTCAGATGATAGATTCCTAATTGCCGTTACTAAGAACGGAACAATTAAAAAGACTCCGCTTTCACAATTTGATACCAACAGAAAGACCGGCCTAATCGCCATCAACCTGAAGGATGATGAC
>DATESI010000063.1:0-4805 GCA_035270905.1 Anaerovoracaceae bacterium | reverse complement strand
TAGCAAACGTAATGCCCGAAGGACAGCAAAATGAAGACAAGCATTCCGATTGCATTGGCAACCATAACCATCGGCAAGTTTTGAGTTTCATAATATCCTTCTACCTTATAGATTTCTACAAGGAACGAAACTATAGAGCTTAGCATTAGATACAGCACCCCTGCATAAAACCATGTCTGCTTGGACAAAGCACTATAGTGGTAAGTTATTTTATTCATAATATACTCCTGTTCTATCTATTTATACTAATTATAATATATATGCAAAATCTATGCCTGCATCAACCACGCCATTGGGCTACATTATGCAACAATTATCGACAAAATTCCCGAAAATCGGAAAAGCAGTCCTAAAATTAGGACTAAAGCATGAGATAATTACAGTGACATTATACATCAAAAAGTGTGAAGATTGGGTGAACAAAGGGGTAAAAGGGAAAAAATGATTTCTTGGCACAAAGTTTGCTTTAGTATATGTCAATCATAAAAACGTTATTATATTTTTATTACTTGAGAGGAGGAACGATATTATGATGAACTATATTTGGGTCGGTCTAGTTGTAATTGCTGTAATAGCAGGCGGAGTAACCGGCACAATGGAAGATGTATTAAATAACATCTTTGACTTCGCAGGAACTGCGGTAGAAATCGCTATTGGTTTAATTGGAATCATGGCATTCTTCTGTGGTCTTATGAAGGTTATGGAGGTTTCCGGTCTTTGTGACAAGCTGAGCAAGGTTATTGCTCCGGTTATGACAAAGCTGTTCCCAGATGTTCCTAAGGATCATCCAGCAATGTCCGCTATAGCTTTATGGATGGCAGCTAACATGCTAGGTATTGGTAATGCTGCAACACCATTTGGTCTTAAGGCAATGCAAGATTTACAAACTTTGAACCCTACTAAGGGTATCGCTACAAACGCACAGTGCATGATGCTTGCAATTGGTACTACTTCAGTAACATTGCTTCCAGCAACTGTACTTGGCCTTCGTGCTGCTGTTCAGACAGCTGGCGCTGCAGAAATCATCGTACCGGTTATTATCGCTACATGTATTTCTACAATTGTAGGTATTTTCTTCACTTGGTTATTTGGAAAGACTAAGAGATGGAAATGGGAAAACGTTATTGAAAAAGAAATCGCTGCAGGTACATTAGAAATTAATGAAAACTACATTGGAGATTCTCCAATCGTATTACCTGAAGGATATACTTGTAAGATTAAATAAAAGGAGGGAAAAAACATGTTTACAACAATATTAGACGCTATATCAGTTTGGGCAATCCCTCTAGTAGTAGCAGTTGTATGCTTATATGCAATTTGCAAGAAGGTTCCTGTATATTCAGTATTTACTGAAGGTGCTAAGGACGGATTCTCAACAGCAGTAATGATTATACCTTATTTAACAGCTATGCTATGTGCAATCGGTATGTTTAGAGCATCCGGCGCAATGGACTGGTTATGTGCAGTTCTTGAGCCAGTAACTAACCTAATCGGATGTCCATCAGAAATCATCCCACAGGGAATCATGAGATCATTCTCAGGTGGTGCTTCTGAGGGTATGATGGCAGACTTAATTTCCCAGTTCGGAACACAGTCAAAGATTGGTAGAATTGCTTCCGTTGCACAAGGTTCAACAGAAACTACTTTCTACATCGTAGCAGTATACATGGGCTCAGTTGGTGTTGCTAACGCTAGACACTCAATCGCAGCTGGTTTACTAGGCGACTTAGCATCATTCCTTGCTGCTATCGTTATCGTAAACATAATGTGGTACTAATACAAATAGACCATTAAATAAAGAGGCAGAAATGAAATATCCAAAAAAATTAGAAAAGGGTGCAACAATTGGAATCATATGTCCAAGTTCACCTATAACAAAAGAAAGAGAAGACCAGTGCGTTGAAGTACTTGAGAAGTTAGGCTACAAAGTCAAAAAAGCTGACAACCTTACATCAAATGTTGGCGGCTATATGGCTGGTACTGGTAAAGCAAGAGGCGAGTGGATAAACAAGATGTTCGCTGATCCAACTGTAGATGCAATATTCTGCGTAAGAGGTGGAGACGGTGGAACTCGTGCTTTCGAATATATAGACATGGATGTTGTAAAGAAGAATCCTAAAATCTTCGTAGGTTATAGTGATGTTACAACAATGCATCTGTTATTCAATCAGGAAGCAGACTTAGTTACATTCCACGGACCTATGGTTTCATCTAACATGGTAGGCGATTTTGATGAAGAAACCAAGAATGCTTTCTTTGAAGCTTTGAACGGCGATGGAACTTATGAATTTAAGAATCCAGCAGGAATACCAATCGAAGTAATGAAAGAGGGAAAGGCAGTAGCTCCTGTAATTGGAGGCAACTTGTCACTTCTTTCTGCAGCAATGGGTACTCCATATGAAATGGATACTAAAGATAAGATTATTTTTATCGAAGAAGTTGAAGAGCCTGTTACTAAGATTGAAAAATGGGCATACCAGCTTAAGAATTCAGGTAAATTCGCTGAATGTAAGGGCATCATCTTCGGTCAATTCACAGACATTACAAATAGTTATATGCCTGAGTACACTGCAATTGATTGCCTAAAAGAGATACTTGAGGGTATCGACGTCCCGGTAATGTATAATATCCAGTCAGGACATGGTGACAAACTAATCACTATTCCGTTTGGAGCAACATGCACAATGGATACCGCAAGCAAGACACTTGTTTTCGATATCGAAAGATAAAACCTAAATGGGGAAGCTTAGTCTTCCCCATATATAAATTCGAATGAAACATATTAGGATTAATGTGATTATATATAATTTAAAGGAGAGAAATGATGCTAGAATGTGTTAAGAATAGCGTGTTACACTTTGATGGGTGTAATCTAGTTGATGTGGCGGCGGAGTACGGAACACCACTGTATGTTTTTTCTGAAACCGACATTAACAACAGGTTCAATGAACTAAAGAAGGATTTCATAGAAAAGTATCCAAAGACCAGAGTTGCATATGCATGCAAGGTGTTCTGTGTCAAGGCAATGCTTGAGCTTGTCAAGGCAAGCGGTATGTGTATCGATGTTGTATCTGGTGGCGAGCTTTATACTGCAATGCAGGTAAACTTCCCTGCAGAACGTATAGAATTCAACGGTAACAACAAGCAGAGAGATGAAATCGAAATGGCCGTAGAGTATGGAATCGGCAGAATTATTATCGATGGGCTTAAGGAACTAGAAATGATTGAGGACGTTTGTCGCGAAAAGGGCAAGAAGATGAACGTTTTATATAGAGTAACACCAGGGGTGAAGAGCGATTCACATGACTACATCGTAACAGGCAAGAAGGACTCCAAGTTTGGAATTCCTCTCGATGAGGATGTAATTATGCCAGCTGTCAAAAAAGCTATGGATTCAGAATATGTTAACCTTCTTGGATTCCATTTCCACGTTGGTTCACAGCTATTAGACAACGGATCACATCTACAGGCACTGGAAATCGTACTTAACCTTGCTAAGAACGTTAAGGAATTGCTAGGATTTGAAATAAAGGAAATTAATTTGGGAGGTGGCTTCGGTGTTAAGTATATAGATGAAGAACGCAAGCCATTCTCATATTTCCTTGACCCAATGATGGAAAAGATTTATAATTTCTTCGATGCAGAGAAGATGGAACACCCTGCAGTTGTAATAGAGCCAGGCAGAAGTATTGTTGCTGAAGCAGGAATGCAGCTTTATACAATCGGGCAGATTAAGGATATTAGAGACGTTAGAAAGTACGTATCTGTTGATGGCGGAATGCCAGACAACATTAGACCAGCACTATACCAGGCACAGTATACTGCAGTGTTTGCAAACAGAGCAGACGAAGTTGGCAATGATGTAGTAACAGTTTGTGGCAAGTGCTGCGAATCAGGAGATATTCTTATCAGAGATATCAAGCTTCCTGAAGCCAAGACAGGTGATATCCTAGCAGTTAAGAGTACAGGAGCATACGGATATTCCATGGCATCCAATTATAATAAGCTACCAATTCCTGCAGTAGTATTCCTTAAGGAAGGCAAGAGCAGATTGGTTGTAAAAAGACAGACATTTGAGGATCTAATCTCCAGAGAGATATAAAGAAAAATAAATTAAATAAAGCTTACGACTTTGGGGAGGCATATGCTTCCCCAAAGTTCTATGCTGAATAAAGAGGAATATGAGCAAGTATATTAATCCATTAGATAACTCCATATCCCAAAGAAGAATAGTCCTTATTATGGCGTGGCCCGTAATAGTTGAGCAAATACTTCAAACTTTGGTTAATTACATAGACACGGCTATGGTGGGCAGCCTCGGTGTTGAGGCCACAGCGTCGGTGTCTATTAACACTACATTAATCTGGCTTATCAATGGAATAATAATGGGACTATCAACTGGATTTTCTGTTCCTATCGCCCAAGCTGTGGGGGAGGGTAACCAGGAAAAAGCCAAGGCTATAATCAGGCAGGCCGTAATAGGCATGCTTGCTTTTGGCGCTTGTGCAACCTTGATAATTGAATGTATTTGTGTTCCATTCCATGCACACATTATGGGTGCAGAGGAAGCAATAGTAGCACCTGCACAGCATTACCTTGCAATCATTGGAATATCAATTGTATTTGAGGTTTTTCTGGCGGTGAGCAGTGCCATTGTAAGAGGTATGGGTAATACCAAAACCCCTATGTTTTACAATATACTTCTCAATTGCATCAACGTGGCTATGAATTTCCTATTTATATATCCAACAAGAATGATGGACATATTTGGACATAGCGTCAAAATATACGGATTTGGAATGGGC
>DATESI010000062.1:0-4439 GCA_035270905.1 Anaerovoracaceae bacterium | reverse complement strand
CAGGAAAGCCCTTACAATGTAGGATTGGATGCTGCAATACTAATGAATCCAACAACATGGGTTGCTTCCGGTCACGTGGGAGGATTTTCAGACCCTTTGATGGATTGCAAGGAATGTAAGGCAAGATTCAGAGCTGACAAGTTGATAGAGGACTACATGCAAGCAAATGGCATGGAAGTAGTTCCTGTTGATGGTTGGGATAACGAGAAACTGGAAAGTTACATTGCGGAGAAGGGCATCAAATGTCCAGAATGCGGCAAATCCAATTTCACAGGCATTAGACAATTCAATCTTATGTTTAAGACCTTCCAGGGCGTAACAGAGGATTCCAAGTCAGAAATATATCTTAGACCAGAAACAGCACAGGGTATATTCGTAAACTTCAAAAATGTTCAGAGGACATCAAGAAAGAAAGTGCCTTTTGGAATTGCACAGATAGGTAAATCCTTTAGAAACGAAATTACTCCGGGTAACTTCATTTTTAGAATAAGAGAGTTCGAGCAGATGGAGCTTGAGTTCTTCTGCAAGCCAGGGACAGATCTTGAATGGTTCGAATACTGGAAGCAGCATTGTATTGATTTCCTTAAGTCGCTTGGAATGAACATGGATAACCTTAGAACAAGAGACCATGAGAAGGAAGAACTTTCGCACTACAGCAATGCTACAACAGACCTTGAGTACTTATTCCCATTCGGTTGGGGCGAGCTTTGGGGAATTGCAGATAGAACAGACTTTGACCTAAAGCAGCACAGCGAATATTCAGGACAAGAAATGAACTATGTTGATCCTGAAACCAACGAAAAATATATACCTTATTGCATCGAGCCGTCACTTGGAGCAGACCGAGTAACCCTAGCATTTCTTGTAGATGCTTACAATGAAGAGGTTCTGACAGATGGTAATGGCAAGGAAGATGTGAGAGTGGTAATGAAATTCCACCCTGCACTTGCACCTTTTAAGGCTGCTGTACTTCCTCTTGCTAAGAAGCTTGGACCTGTGGCAGAGCCAATCTTCGAAGAGCTTAGCAAGCATTTCATGGTTGACTATGATGCAGCAGGCTCAATCGGTAAGCGTTATAGAAGAGAAGATGAGATAGGCACACCTTTCTGCATCTGCGTCGACTTCGATACAGAGGTTGATGGCTGTGTAACAATTAGAGACAGAGACACCATGGAACAAATCAGAATACCTGTGGAACAGGTAAGAGAATATATTGAAGGCAAACTAGTTTTTTAATAAGGAGATATGGAGAAATGAAAAAATTTGTTTATTCTTTTAATGAAGGTTCAAAGGACATGAAGGACCTTCTCGGCGGAAAGGGTGCAAACCTTGCCGAAATGACTAAGATCGGACTACCTGTACCATTTGGATTTACTGTAACAACAGAGGTATGTAACAGGTATTATGACGAGGATATGAAGATTGGTGATGACATCATCGCTTCTATCTACGAAAAGCTTGAAGAGCTAGAAAACGTAACTGAAAAAAAATTCGGAAGCGTTGATAATCCACTACTTGTATCAGTAAGATCAGGTGCTGCAATTTCAATGCCAGGAATGATGGATACCATCCTTAACCTTGGACTAAACAGCCAGACAGTAGTTGGACTTGCTAAGCTTACAGAGAACGAAAGATTTGCATACGACAGCTACAGAAGATTCATTCAGATGTTTGGTGACGTTGTAATGGAAATTTCCAAGAGCAAGTTTGACGAAATCTTTGATGGCCGCAAGGCAAAGGTTGGAGCAAAATTTGACGTTGACCTAACTACAGATGACCTACAGGCTATCATCGTAGACTACAAGGCACTAGTTAAGAAGGAAATGGGAAGAGACTTCCCAGAGGATCCAAAGGACCAGCTGATGGAGGCTGTTAAGGCAGTATTCCGTTCATGGAACAACGAAAGAGCCATTCTATACAGACAGCTTAACGGTATTCCAGGAAGCATCGGAACTGCAGTAAACGTACAGTCCATGGTATTTGGTAACATGGGAGATACATCCGGTACAGGTGTTGCATTCACAAGAAGCCCTGTTAATGGAGAGGCTAAAATATTCGGAGAATTCCTTGTTAATGCACAGGGCGAAGATGTTGTTGCAGGTATTAGAACACCGCAACCAATCGCTGAGATGGCACAGGCATTCCCTGAGGTATATAAGGAGTTTACAAGAGTTGCTGAAGTTCTAGAAAAGCATTATCACGATATGCAGGACATGGAATTTACAGTTGAAAGAAACAAACTGTTTATGCTACAGACAAGAAACGGTAAGAGAACTGCAGAAGCTGCAGTTAAGATTGCCGTTGATATGGAAAAGGAAGGCTTAATCGATAAGAAGACAGCGGTTACAAGACTTGAACCAGCTCAAATCGATCAGCTTCTTCATCCAACCTTTGACGCAGAAGACGAAAAGAAGGCTGCTAAGCTTGCTAAGGGTCTTCCAGCATCACCAGGAGCTGCAACAGGTAAGATTTATTTCACAGCATCTGATGCAGAGGCTGCAGTTAAGTCAGGCGAAAAGGCAGTCCTAGTAAGACTTGAGACTTCCCCTGAGGACCTTGCAGGTATGGTTGTAGCTGAAGGTATATTAACAGCAAGAGGTGGAATGACATCTCACGCTGCAGTAGTAGCAAGAGGTATGGGTAAGTGCTGCGTAGCAGGTTGCTCCGAAATCCTAGTAAGTGAAGCTAACAAGACACTTAAGATTGGTGATAAGACATATAACGAAGGAGACTACATCTCACTAAACGGAACAGACGGTTCAGTATATGATGGAAGAATCAAGACAATGGCACCTGAATTATCAGGAGACTTTGGAACTATCATGACATGGGCTGACGAAATTAGAACATTGAAGGTAAGAACTAATGCCGACAATCCAAGAGACGCACAGCAGGCAGTTAAATTTGGAGCAGAAGGAATCGGACTTTGCAGAACTGAGCACATGTTCTTCGAGGAAGAAAGAATCCCTGCAATCAGAAGAATGATTCTTGCTGAAACTGAGGCAGAGAGAAGAGAAGCATTATCCTTCTTACTTCCTTATCAGAAATCAGATTTCAAGGGAATCTATGAGGCAATGGGCGACAGACCTGTAACTATTAGATTACTTGACCCACCTCTACATGAGTTCCTTCCTCATACAGAAGAAGAAACAAGAGAATTATCAAAGCAGATAAATGTTCCTTATGAGAAGCTAGCTAAGAAGGCTGACGAGCTTCATGAGTTCAACCCTATGCTAGGTCACAGAGGTTGCAGACTTGCGGTTACTTATCCAGAAATCGCTGAGATGCAGGCAGAGGCTATCATTCTTGCGGCAATCGAACTGAAGAAAGAAAAGAACATGAATATTGTTCCAGAAATCATGATTCCGCTTGTTGCACTTGAGACAGAGCTTGCTAATGTTAAAAAGACAGTAGTTGAAACAGTAGAAAGGGTAATGGCTAGAGAGGGAGTTAAGGTTGAGTACATGATTGGTACTATGATTGAAATTCCAAGAGCTGCTCTTACTGCTGACGAAATTGCTAAGGAAGCTGAATTCTTCTCATTTGGTACCAATGATCTTACTCAGATGACATTTGGTTTCTCAAGAGATGACACAGGTAATATTATTAAAGAATACACTAAAACAGGAATCTTCGAAGAGGATCCGTTCCAGAGCTTAGATCAGGTAGGCGTTGGTAAGCTTGTTGAAATGGCTGCAAAGCTTGGCAAGCAGACAAGACCTAACATTAAGCTTGGTATTTGCGGAGAACACGGTGGAGACCCTAAGACAATTGAATTCTGTCATAGAGTTGGACTGAACTATGTTTCATGCTCCCCTTACAGAGTTCCAATTGCAAGACTTGCTGCTGCACAGGCTGCAATCAAGAATAACAAATAGGATTGAGAATGTTATGAATACAGGCTGCAGTGCGATATATGCAGCCTGTTATTGAAGGAGCGTATTATGAAAAATGTAGTTATGGAACTTAGAGAATACGGTTGTGACATGGACGGAGCAATGGACCGCTTTTTAAACGACGTTGAGCTCTTTGATAAATGCTTAGATTCAGTTTTGGCTGATGAGGCATTCGAAAATCTTGGAAAGGCTCTAAATGAGGGTCAAGTGAGACCAGCTTTTGAATATGCACATACCCTTAAGGGCGTAATAGGTAATATGGGATTAACACCTTTATACGAAATCATTGTACAAATTGTTGAACCACTTAGAGTTGGTAGCAGTGATGGAATGATAGACAAATATAAGGAATTAATGACTGAATTAGACAAGATTAAAGCATTGGTATACGAAGGGGATAAGTAATGTTGGGACTTTGGGGTTCTCAAGCAGGCAATATAATAATGACGTTTTTGATTTCAATGGTTCCTGTTATTGAGCTTAGAGGTGCAATACCCATCGGGGTAGCCAACGGGCTTGATGTTTGGACAGCACTAGTTGTTT
>DATESI010000061.1:0-5206 GCA_035270905.1 Anaerovoracaceae bacterium | reverse complement strand
ACATTATTGCAAGGAATATGGGGCATAATCCTCTCCTCAGTATTAACCCTTTGACATGTGCTTGAATATATTATTTTAATAATCGAATTCAAACATATAAAAGGAGGTTATACTAATGACTCTATTCAAAGGCGTGGGTACCGCCATAGTCACACCCTTCAAAGAGGGCAAGGTTGACTACGATGCCCTGGGACATCTCATAGATTGGCAAATCGAGAGCAGCGTGGATGCAGTGGATGCAATAGTAGTCTGCGGCACAACCGGCGAATCCTCTACCCTATCTGTCAAGGAACATCTAGCGGTAGTTGATTATGCAGTAAAGAAAACAGCCCGCAGAGTTCCTGTAGTCGCAGGTGCGGGCAGTAACAACACGTCAAACTCCATGTTTCTCGCCAAGGAAATCGAAGAAATCGGTGCCGACGGTCTGCTTATCGTAACCCCTTACTATAACAAATGCACTCAGGAAGGTCTCCGTCGTCACTACGAAATGATTGCAGACTACACGGACCTCCCCATTATCCTTTACTCAGTAAAAAGCCGTACCGGCTTAAATATAGAACCTTCCACTGCCCTTGCCCTCGCAAAACACCCCAACATAGTCGGCATCAAGGAAGCCAGCAGTGATATTTCACAGATTTGCAAAATTGCCGCAATGATAAGAGGCAAAGACTTCGACCTTTACTCAGGCAACGACGAGCAAACCCTTCCCATCCTCGCCCTTGGCGGTATAGGCTGTATCTCGACGGTTTCAAACATCATTCCAGCCCAGTACCACCAGATGATAATGGATTATCTCAATGGCAATGTGAAGGCGGCAACCAAGATGCAGCTTAAAATGCAGCCCCTTATTGAGGCAGTATTCAAAGAGGTGAATCCTATACCAGTTAAGGCGGCTCTTAACATTATGGGTAAGATTGAGAAAGAATACAGAATGCCGTTGTATGCGCCAACAGATGAAACCCTGTATCTACTTTACGAAGAAATGAAGAGGTTTGGAATCAAGGTGAACTGATAAGCCCAGGGCGTACGGCATGCTAGGCTAGCCCCGTCTTAATTCAACCCGCCTTGATCCAACCCGCCTTGATCCACGAAAAAAGAGCAGTTAAAAAACTGCTCTTCATAGTTACAAATTTTATGGGTTCTATAATAAATGTTGGGGTGGGCGAAATTAAGTTTTCGCCTACACCAGCATTTTTTAATAAAAAAAATTGAGCATAAGCGCAATCTCAGTTACAATTAAAGTGTCAAATTCCAAACGAACGGAGGGATGCGTTATGCTCAATACAAATTATACAGAAAAACTGTTGGAATTAAAAGACGTAATTTTATTAAATATTGATAATACTGCAAATTCTAAGATTATTGAACTCAAAATGGCTCAACGAATTCATAAATGTCCTAGATGCGGTGATGAAACATCAAAGGTTCACGACTATAGAGTCCAAGATGTTAAGGATGTGCCTATCCTTGGAATGGATACTATCCTTCGCGTGCATAAGCGTAGGCACGTATGCAAAACTTGTGGCAAGAAATTTTATGAACACATACCACTGATCCCCAAATACCAACGCACAACATCAAGACTTTGGATGTATGTCATTAAATGCTTAGAAGAAACAAGATCAATGAAGTCAATAGCTCAAAGCTGCAATCTTTCACCAACTAGTGTGGCTAGAATTATCGACCATGTGAATTATGACTTCAGTTCACTTCCAGAAATCATTTCCATTGATGAATTCAAAGGTAATGCAGGGAGAAAGTTTCAATGCATTCTTACGAATCCCAAGAAGCATGAGGTGTTAGACATACTTCCAGCGAGAACAATCGAGAGTTTGAGTAGCTATTTTGCTGAGTTTAACAATCGTAATACAGTTAAGTATGTTGTTATGGATATGAGCAACTTATTCAGAAGCATGGCGCAAAGTTGCTTCCCAAAGGCCAAGATAGTTGCCGATAAATATCATGTTTACAGACAAGTGCAATGGGCATTTGAGGATGTTAGAAAACAAGTGCAAAAGGAATTTGGTACTAAACGCAGAAAATACTTTAAACGTTCAAGAACACTGATGCTAAAAGGAATAGAAAAACTAACAGAGGATGAATTTGAACAAGTATCACATATGTTGGAAATATCTAAACCATTAGCACAAGCATATTATCTTATGCATGAATTTAGAGAATTCATGAAATCAAAAGACCTAGTTACTGCCAAGAAGAGGCTTGGTAACTGGTTTATGCACGTGGGTGCGACAGACCTAGAAAGGTTTCATAAATGCATTAAAACATTCTCTGATTGGCAAACCGAAATACTCAACGCTTTTGATACTGGATTAACCAATGGATATACCGAAGGCTGCAACAACAAAATCAAAGTACTTAAAAGAAATGCTTATGGCATGCGTAACTTCCCAAGATTTAGAAAGAGAATTATGCATGTTATGAGTGCTTAGAATACTCAAAAACACACATGAATTAATGTCACAATTGTAACTGCGATTGAATAGAAAAACTGGACGCATTTTCATGCGCCCAGAAAGCAATTTTTTTATTTAATTGTGCTCCACCCCAACATTTGACATAGAGCCATTTTATGTCTTGTTTAAGCTTCTGTTGCTTCTACTGATTCAACAACATCTTTCCCATCGTAGTAATTGCAATTTGGGCATACTCTATGTGGAAGTTTTGGCTCGTGACACTGTGGACAAATGCAAAGGCCCGGTAATGATTTTTTCATGTTCGGAGCTCTTCTGCTGTCTCTCTTTGCTTTTGATGTTCTTCGTTTTGGAACTGCCATTGTCTACACCTCCTTGTGCTCAGGTTTATATAAAATCAAATTTATCTCGTCAACCATTAGAGTATATACTCTAACAGGCAGACTTGTCAACAATTATTTTGGCTAAAATGCCCTGCCAGTTACAGATTATTAACTATCTCAAGAGTATCTCTTGCAATCATCAATTCCTCATTAGTAGGAATTAGAATAATCTTAACTTTTGAATCATCAGTTGAGATAATTGTTTCCTTACCTCTAACCTTGTTCTTAACAAGGTCCATCTTGATTCCAAGATTGCCAAGTTCGTTACAGATAACGTCTCTCATAGCGATATCATTTTCACCAACGCCTGCAGTGAATACGATAGCATCAACGCCGTTCATCTCTGCAATATAAGCACCGATGTAGAATCTTACCTTGTGAGCGAATACCTTAAGTGCTAGAGCTGCTCTCTCATTACCATCAGCAACAGCTTCTTCAAGGTCTCTGAAGTCACTAGAAACTCCCGAAATACCAAGAACTCCAGACTTGCTGTTCAAAATCTTGTTGAACTCGCCCTGTGGAAGATTTTCCTTTTCTCTGATATAAGTAACGATAGCAGGGTCAATATCTCCTGAACGAGTACCCATTACAAGTCCCTCAAGTGGAGTGAATCCCATTGAAGTATCGATACATTTACCTCTCTTGATTGCAGAAACTGATGCACCGTTGCCAAGATGGCAAGTGATTAGCTTAAGATCGTCAAGATTTACGTTTAACATTGAAGCTGCACGCTGTGCAACATATTTATGTGATGTTCCGTGGAATCCGTATCTTCTTACGCCATACTTTTCATAGTATTCATAAGGAAGTGCATAGATGTATGATTCAGGTGGCATTGTCTGATGGAAAGCTGTATCGAATACGCCAACCATAGGAGTCTTAGGCATAAGAGCCTGACAAGCTGCAATACCAAGTAGGTTAGGTGGGTTGTGAAGCGGTGCAAGCTCGATACACTCAGTAAGAGCCTTGATTACATCATCAGTGATAAGCACTGAATTAGCATACTTCTCGCCTGCGTGAACAACTCTGTGTCCAACTGCTCCGATTTCGTCCATTGACTTAACAACGCCGTGCTCAGGATCCTGAACAGCAGCAAGAACCTGTGCGATTGCATCCTTGTGATCCTTCATAGGAACCTCGGTCTTAACCTTGTCCTGTCCTGTCTTTTCATGTCCGATAACCGAACCTTCCATACCGATTCTCTCTACTAAGCCCTTGCAAAATAAAGCTTCATTGGTCATATCAAGAACCTGATACTTTAATGAAGAACTGCCACAGTTAATTACTAAAATTTTCATTGAATTCCTCCGATTATTATATATTTTGACTTATCTTGCGATAAAATTTCTAACCTAAATATTATATACGTTTCTTCCCTATTTTTCAAGCCCTTTACCCAAATTAGCGTAAGGTCTGACAACATAATCCGAATTGGCGTACAAATCCGCACCTAAAATCAGATTGTACATGTCCGCAGCCTTAATATCCACCGCCAAGGTATCAAAAATTTCATCCTCCGGGCGTACATCCTTGTTGATGTTGGTGATAATCGGAATACTCCCGCACTCCCTCTTCTTAACCTCCTTAAGAAACCTCGCACCCCCATCGTCAAAGGCCAGCACCCTGATGTACGGCTTCGCCTCAAGGACACTTTCCACAGTAATCCCCAGCAGAGCCTGAGCCAGCAGCCTGGAAACCCTAGTATAGGTATACCCCTTGGACTTGACCATAGAGATAAGCCCCTCGATGTTCTTGGCGTAACGTATTTCATTCTTAAGACGGTTCCCTAGACCCTCGCCCGAAGAAAAGGCGTTTTCAAGGTCCGCAGCGTCAGCCAGTAAAGCCTTTGCTCTCGCAAAGTCGAAGTAACGTGCCATAGCTTGTCCGTAGCCAGAGGTTTTATCCCTCAGCAGGCCCTCACGGATTTTCGTTGAAGAAGAGTGGTGCCCATCACCTACCCGCTTGACAGTGATGGGAATCATATGCTGGCACTGCGCCATCTTTCCCCCATGACCTGCCATCTTTTCCCCATGACCTGCCATCTTTTCCCCATGACCGGTCCCCGAATCCTCAGCCTGCTCCAAGCCATTAAGCTGCTTCAGATATTCAATGGCAAGAATATTGTTAGGCTCATCAAGAATATAAATATCCTCAGGATTTTCAAGGAGCCCCTTGGCCGCCATCTGCCGCGCCTTAGGATAAGAAAGCCCTTCTTTGATAAGCTCCTGAATCCGCTGGTGAATAAGCTTGTGATTCATTTCCAGTGAAGCCGCTACAGATTTTAGCCGCTCAATATCCCCACATTCACTTCCAAAGGATAGATAGTCAATCATGCCAAGCCCTGCAAGCACGCTTACCCCGCCCTTGGCGAAGTATTCCGCACTGCTAGAG
>DATESI010000060.1:0-4306 GCA_035270905.1 Anaerovoracaceae bacterium | reverse complement strand
CCCCCTACGTATTACCGCGGCTGCTGGCACGTAGTTAGCCGGGGCTTCCTCCAAGGGTACCGTCATTTTTTTCTTCCCCAAGGACAGAGCTTTACGACCCGAAGGCCTTCATCGCTCACGCGGCGTTGCTGCATCAGGCTTGCGCCCATTGTGCAATATTCCCCACTGCTGCCTCCCGTAGGAGTTTGGACCGTGTCTCAGTTCCAATGTGGCCGATCACCCTCTCAGGTCGGCTACTGATCGCTGCCTTGGTGAGCCGTTACCTCACCAACTAACTAATCAGACGCAGGCCCATCTCACACCGATAAATCTTTGGCTTTCTCAACATGAGTTGAAAAAGCATTATGAGGTTTTAATCATCGTTTCCAATGGCTATCCCTCTGTGTGAGGCAGGTTGCCTACGCGTTACTCACCCGTC
Source organism: Anaerovoracaceae bacterium (assembly GCA_035270905.1). Classification (GTDB taxonomy): domain Bacteria; phylum Bacillota; class Clostridia; order Peptostreptococcales; family Anaerovoracaceae; genus JAVXAG01. Next base: position 3,888 of record DATESI010000060.1, on the reverse strand, counting down.
CGCCGCTTTCCACTTATTCAATCAACCGAAGTTTCAATCATAAGCTTCTCGCTCGACTTGCATGTGTTAGGCACGCCGCCAGCGTTCATCCTGAGCCAGGATCAAACTCTTAATAAAATGGTATCTTACTTGTCTTTATTACGTATTGCATTGTTGCTGCTCCCTCCTGCGGTGCTCACGTACTTAAGTACGCTCTGCTCCTCGTTGGTCGCGCGCCTCGCACTCCGTAATAAATACGGCGTAACAAAGATCAAGATAAAATCATAAGTTTGAGTTCTTAACTCATTCAAACACTTTCGCGTTTGCTAATTTCTAATATTCGCTAACGAATCTCAGAATTATTGTTTTTTCTTTTTAAAGAAATTGTCGGAAACTATCATGTACATCTTGTCTTACCAATTTGCATTTGATTGTTTCTTTTAGTTTTTGAGAACCGAAGGTTCTCTTTGACTAAATTTCTATACTATGAAGTTTTCTAGGTTCACGATGATTTTCGAAAAAATCACCTATGTTAACAAGTCTTTCTCAAGGCTTGCGAACATTTAATATTTTACCATCGTGGGATATCTTTGTCAACATATATTTTCGAGTAATTATCAACTTTTTCAAGTTTAAATCCTATGAAATTGTATGCCTCAAGGTTTATCCAATTTTTTCGACAGCTTGACTAGTTTACTAAAAATCCATCTCTTTGTCAATACATTTCTCAAAGTATTTTTGAGTTTTTTTTAGAATTGATTATTGTCCACTTTTTGGGTCTCACGAGATTGCCTTTGGGGGCTTTTATTCAGTCCGAATAGGAAAAATATTATTAGCCCGATTGCATTCATTATTGCAAAGAAGCCATATACGCCTGTCACTCCTAGGTGATCCATTATGGCCCCGCCAAAGAATGTGCACACTATTGTGCCTCCGTTGGAGCTCACTGCATAAAACAGGGATACTGCTATTCCGATTAGCTTCTCATCAACTACCAATGATATATATCTTACATATTCTACAAGGAGAATGCCGTTAACGATTCCCTGCAGGAAGAACATAACTATAAGTGCTACATAGCTCGGTCCAGTTGCATACCATCCAAATCTAAGGATTGCCACTAGTATAGCAAAGGCGATAAGCTTCTGTGGTGAAATCACCTTATTCAGTTTTGTGGTCAGTGCCATGAAGGGTGCTTCGCTGCAAACCATCAGTAAGAAGATGGTTCCTATTATGGCTACGCTTCCGCCCCCATCTGTTACTAGGAATCCAAAATAGGTATTATTGGCAACATTGCTTCCAAATATGAAGAAGCCGCAGACTATCAGTTGAATGGCTTTGGGCTCCTTGCGCAGATGCCCAAAGCCTACCTTGTTTGTTTGAGAACTTGCCCTGGGTCCAGAAGGCTCCCTGGCATCGCCGGACTCCTTGCCCGAAACCCACTGCGACGAAGTCGCATTTCCTCCTGACTCCCTTGCCTCGCCTAAGGCTTTGGATGTTTTGGCTATCTTTGGGGTCTTGGATGTTTGTTTCACTGATGCAACTATAAGGCCTCCTATTGCGAAGGCTGCAAGGTACATGGGGAATATCTTGTCGAGGCCAGCTGTCTCGCCCACCTTGCTTGCAATGAATGTAAACACGGCATATCCCACTGACCCGAAGAGCCTGAAGGAGGAAAAGTTGGCATCGGTGTTCTCGTCGGATAGCACCATTGCGTCGGTAAGCCCCATGACGGGACCCTGGAAGAAATATAGCACTCCATACATAATAGTAAACAGTATGAAGGATTCGATAAGGGAGCAGGCCATGGCCGTAAGCCCCGCACAGAAGCAGAGCATCATAACCACATACTTGCCTTGCCTGCTGTTGGAATACATCTTGCCCCAAAATGTGGACGCAAATATTGCCACCGCCGTACTCACTGCTGTAACGGTTCCGATTTGGGTGCCGCTAAATCCAATGGACGATAAATACTGCCCTATTAGTGGACATATTATCCCAATGGGTGCGTATGTGAAGAGATACATTCCTCTGTATTTTAAATTGTTTTTGTTCATATCCATAGTGATTAGTATACCAAAAGCAAAATCAGCACACAATAGGAAGAATTGAGAAACTATGAAGTTTTCAAAGTTTTTTTGACGGAGGTTTAATAATGATTATAGTTTGTATACGTACAATCATCCTTTATATTGTGGTGCTAATTGCGGTTAGGATTATGGGGAAGTCGGAGCTTTCCAAGATGTCCCCCTTCCAGATGGTGATTATTTTCATGATTGCAGAGCTTGCCTCAATATCTATTGACTCTACGGACACCTCACTTGCCAATGCTGTTATTGCGATTTTTTCTCTCCTGTTCTTGCAGGTTCTGATTTCCTACCTTTCTATAAAGAGCGAGGGGTTTAAGAATTTTATTAACGGCAAGCCGGGGATTGTCATAGACAAGGGTAGGCTTAATCTCAAGGAAATGTCACGCCTGCGTCTTTCTATAAACGACCTGGTCGAGCAGCTGCGGATTGAAAAGTGTCCATCTATAAGTGATGCCGAATATGCCATTCTGGAGTCCAACGGTAGCATGACGGTAATAATGAAGTCTGAGAATAACCCTGTAACAGGCAGGACCATGGGGCTCAATGTAACCCAAGAGGTTTTGTCCCTCATTCTTCTCAATGACGGTGTTCTCTACGAGAAAAATCTTCAAAAGATTGATATGTCTCTTGATGACCTTTTCGCCCTGCTGAGAGCCAAGGGGGTCGAGGATTTGGATGATGTGTTCATTGTTTTCTCTGACAGCTTAGGTGATATCCATGTTTTTTGCAAGCCAGGCAAAGACGGCGGTAATGGCGGTAACGGTGGTAACGGCGGTAATGGCAATAATGGCAGCAGTGGCGGTAACGGCGGTAACGGCCACGATGACCGCGATGACCAGTACGCAAGGGAGGTGAACTAGATGAAATCCTTAATAGCCTCTTCCCTTATTTTGGCTACACTTTTGGGCGCATGGATTTGCTTCGATATTTATTCAAACAATACCCTCCATGATATGACCGATAAGATAGACATTATTGTCACAAGCGTCGAAGCCGAAAACTGGAAGGAATCCTACGCGAAAGTCAATGCTCTTAATAAAGACTGGCATAGGTACAAGAAGGTCGCATCCTTCTTCCTTAATACTCAGCATATCAATGATGCCGACTACGGCTTCGCCAAATCAGTCAAATACGTTAAAGCCCAGGATGTGTCCAATGGCAGTGGCGAGCTGGCCAACCTGAAAGAACAGCTAAAGTTTCTTCACGATAACGAAAGTCTAACCTTAGCTAATATATTGTAAGAAAAGTGGCCCTCTTGCAGCCCACAGAATTTTGCCAAAAAGGTCGAAATATTGTTGCATAGGAATGTCCGCTGTGATATCATGAGTCTTGGTAGAGTAAGTATTGCGCGTAAAGTGTCACGAGATGGGATGTTGCTTGTGAACGAAGGCTTGCCGCGGTGTAATACTGCGTCCACTACTACATTAAAGTATGTAGGCGGGTTCCTTCGCTTTGGTGTAGTTACACTGAAGTGAAAGGAGTTTTTTTATGGAACGAAATAGTCAATCTCTCAAGATTGTAACTGTCGGCCTCCTCATTGCACTTGCGGTAGTGCTCAATAGAATAGTGCCGGCAACACCCACATATCATATAACCCTGGACTTCCTGCCAATATTCATGGTAGCCGTCCTATACGGACCAATTTGGTCCCTAGTAGCATACACCCTGACAGATGTCATCGGAAGCTTCGTCTTCCCATTCGGAGCATTCAACCCCGGAATCACAGTGACATTGGCCGCAATCGGCCTCCTGTTTGGACTGATATTCTACAAGCAGAACCTACAAGGCAAGAACCTGATAATTAGAACCGTCATGGCGG
>DATESI010000059.1:0-3820 GCA_035270905.1 Anaerovoracaceae bacterium | reverse complement strand
AAACAACTATTCTATCGAAATGAGGAGGTATGATTATGTCAGTTATTGTTACACAGAAACTTACCAAAGCTTATGGTACATTTCAGGCGCTCAAAGGTTTGAATCTTGAGGTCAAGCAAAATGAGGTTTTCGGCTTCATCGGCCCTAATGGTGCAGGCAAATCCACAACTATCCGAATTTTGCTGGGGCTTTTGCGTAGCACCGGCGGCAAAGCACAGCTCTTTGGCAAGGACGCATGGCAGAATGCCTCTGAACTGCACAGCCATCTTGCATATGTCCCGAGTGATGTAAACCTCTGGCCGTATCTCACAGGTGGCGAGGTTATTGATTTGCTGGCAAAAATGAGGGGGAAATTTGACACCAAGCGTAAAGGCGAATTATTGGAGCAGTTTCAGCTTGATCCCACAAAAAAATGTAGAACCTATTCCAAGGGTAACCGCCAAAAGGTTGCCATCATATCTGCCTTTGTGTCTGACGTAGATTTGCTGATCCTTGATGAGCCAACCTCTGGTCTAGACCCTTTGATGGAAATGGAATTTCAGGCTTGCATAAGTCAAGCAAAAAATGATGGTAAAACTGTGCTGCTCTCAAGTCATATTCTCTCGGAGGTTGAAAAGGTGTGTGACAGAATCGGGATCATCAAGAATGGAACCATCGTGGAAAGCGGTACGCTGTCGGAAATGAGACATTTGGCACAAACACGTTTTACTGTTGAAACAACATCTCCCGTTCCGCAAAAAGTACTCTCAGAGATAAGAGGCGTTTTTAATGTGAATATAGAGGGAAAACATGCAACTTTCAGCATTGAAAGTGATGCAATAAACCATGTTTTGCAAAATCTTACTCAATACAGCATTGTCAACCTGAACAGTACTCCGCCAACACTGGAAGAACTGTTTATAAGGCACTATTCTGAATAATGGAAAGGAGGCTATCAGTATGAGATCTATTGACTTTCAAGGCACTGGCGCATTGTTGCGCTTCTATCTCAAAAAAGGCTGGATTAAGCGGAGTATCTGGCTGCTCACTCCTGCGCTGCTTGCTATGTCTGCCTATTCAAGCTACAGCAATATGTTTGCTACTGCGCAAGAGCTTGCTGCATTTGTGGACGAAAGCATTCTAAATCCAGTAGTGGCAGCGATTCACGGCTTTATTCTAACAAAGGATGTTCCTGGAATCGTATCGTGGAATATCAAAACAGTATCGCTCATAGTAGCTGCCATCTTCAATATACTAGCTATGACCAAGATGACGCGCGGCGAGGAGGAAAGCGGACGTACAGATATACTATGCTCCTGCGTAGTCGGCAGACAGGCTCAGCTTACTGCTGCTTCAATTCTTTGCCTAAGTGCAAATTTCGTTATGGGTATGTTGCTTACACTTACAATGATCATTTTAGGTATGGATTTCGCAGGTTCTTTGGGGATGGGGCTTCTTGTTACCGTCGGCAGTAGTCTTTTTACGGCTTTGGCGGCAGTGACCAGTCAGCTAACGTCTTCACGCAGGGCAGCAAGTTCTATAGCGATGGCATTTTTTGGCGGCTTCTACGCGATATCTTTCTTCAATAACCTAACTGCAACCATCAACATTTCCAGTTACCTCACGCCGTTCCGGTGGTTTTTTGTTCTGCGTCCTTTTGAAAGCAATAGCTTTGGAGTGCTGCTTGCGGCACTGTTTATTGTAGCGGCTGTGTTTGTGGCGGCGTTAGCGCTATCCGCTCGGCGTGACATCGGCGAGGGGGTTATTCCTCAGAAAATCGGCAAGGCTGATGCACCCGCTTATCTGCGCAATGTTTGGGCATTGTCCTTCCGTATGCACAGAGGATCGCTTTGCAGCTGGACAATTGTTCTGTTTGTATTTGCCTTTGGTATCGGAAGCGTCGATGTATTAGTGGCAGAAATGCTGGAGAAAGTACCCGTGCTTGCCTCGTGGATGAGCCTTTTCGGTGCGCCTGAGGATGCGTTCCTAGCGCTGATGATCTTTGTGATGAGTCTGTTTGTCGCAGCTTATAGTATCCTTGCCGCGCAGCGTGTTCGTGCCGAGGAAGCGGAGCAGCATGTTGATTCATTACTGTCTACCACCACGACACGAAATAGTCTTATAGGCTCTCATGTGATCTTTTCAGTGGCAGGCTCGGCACTAATTGCCTTAGTCATTGGCCTAGGTGTTATACTGGGAAAAGGTATGTCAGGAGGCATATCGGGTGGCGACTGGAGTGCTTTATCGGCAGCACTATATAAGCTTCCGGCGATATGGGTCACAAGCGGCGTTGTGGTGCTTCTCGTTGGTTTGCTGCCAAGGCTTTCTACAGCCATCAGCTGGTCGGTTTTTGTATTGTTTATCGGCTTGCAGCTATTATGGGAGATGGGAATACTACCGGAATCAGCATTTTTACTATCGCCCTTTGGCCATGTGTACCCGACAAGGCCTCAAACGGCATTGACTTTCTTCATGCTAACAATCGTGGCACTTGTTTTATATATGATTGGTTTTATGGGCTTCAAAAAGAGAGACATACAGCAATGATGGGCATGTAATCCATTGGGTCCGCACCATTGTCTTCGCCTGTTTACGGGTTTGATCCGTCCATTAACAGGCGAAAATGGTAGCGTGATTTTCAACCGTACTATCAAATGCGGATAATAAAACTGCATAGAAATAAGGGCAAACCTGTTGAAAGACAGGGACGCCTCACGTGATTTGATTACTCCATCCATTCTATTCTCTCCACTATCATGCATTAGGTAATGAATGCTGGGAATTCTTACATCTTTCCTGAATTTCTCTGATCGTAACTTGCATTCCTTAACCAGCGAAGTATATTCCACTGTCTGAACTCTAGTAAACAAGTCGTGCTAATAGTCAGAGTTTTCATTATGCCTAATTTCAGTGATAGAAGAGAATAATACTTGTTCAATCGAGGGAGAACTGTGTGAGACTCAATAGGGGTTACCTTGGATTGGACCTCAAAAATGCGTTCAACGTCCTTGTTGGTAAAAATTGGGATCATTAAGTCGTTGTTCTATGAATGCAACCATTTCCTTCAAAAATGTGATATCCATTTCTTTTGTAATTGCAGGAAACTTCAATCCAACAGTTCTATCATGCATTAGAGCTATCCTTCCAAACTCAGAGTCATTTTCCATAATTCTGTAAACTTCAACAAAGTTACTACCATAATTCCCTTTAGCTCGATTATCCTTTTCAATGAACATGATTTCTTTCCATTTCCTTAAGATTTTTATGATAGTCACGAAACTTTTGAATAAAGATTTCCACTTCATCAAATGTCAAACTAGCAGAAGAGACTTCCCCTCCATTTAGCAATTCATCATTCTCAATCAAAACCTCATTATCAAAAGCTGTAATGGTTGTTCCAGATGTTTTAAGTAATACTTGTTTTTGCATTCTACCCCTCCATAGGTAAATAGAATAAATGCTTACAATTACGATGTCAATAAAAGACACTCGGAGAGAAAGTACTAAGAATTGCAGACCTTCAAAGAGTTTTCATAACCTATCCTTCTATTCTCTCACAGAAGAAACTTAATATTGGGTGCCTGGTTATTTCCTTATCTTCCTCCTGTAGAAAATTACCAACTTTTCTCTTTATAACGTTTTATCAAGTTGACTTACATCCCACTTGCAGGAATGTATAGACCAACAAATCAAACGAGGAGAATGTAATGACCGATCAACAATCAACGCAGATTACGAACATGAGAGAAAGTGGCTTGGGATATTCTACGATTGCAAACCAAATAGGGCTTCCAAAGGAATGCGTAAAATCTTATTGCAGGACTCACGGACTTACGGGGAG
>DATESI010000058.1:0-2257 GCA_035270905.1 Anaerovoracaceae bacterium | reverse complement strand
TCGAAACCAAGAAAAATACAAGGGAATTTGTTGACTTTCCTATCCACTCATGGTAAAATACTCACAAACCTATCAAAAACAAGTGTTATATGATACTCGTTTAAAAGGTTTTGAGAACTAGCAAACTTTCCTTCTTTTATTGAATACACACACACTTTCGGAAAAAGAGCTCCAGCAATGGAGCTCTTTTTCTGTCTAAAAATAGTTTCAAATTGAAGGCAAATCTAATATGCATGGGTTTATCTTTCGTCTACCTTCCAGATAATCGAAGCTCTTCGCTTGGAGCCGTCTAGGTGCTCTGCGATTGCCTTTACGGCGCCTTTTTTATCTGAATTTTTCATTGCATCAAGAATAGCCTTGTGTTCTGTGAGTATCTCTTCGAGATAACCTTGCTCGTAAAATATTACTCTGCGTGTCTGCTCGATGTATTCCTTGTAGGACCTTAGGACCTGTGCCATGAACCTACTGCCGGTGGAGTTATAGATGATGTCGTGGAAGTCGTTGTTGATCTCCAGCACCTTCTTGCCGTCCTTGCGGGTAGTGTAAAATTCCATTAGGTCGCATTGATCCTGTAGCTTTTCAATCTCTGGAGGAGTTATTCTGTCTACCGCCCACTCAACAGCGAGTATTTCGAGAGCCTTCCTTACAGCATAGATATCTTCAATATCCTGCTTGGTAAAGCCCTTGGCGAAGCAGCCTCTGTTGGGAACGTAATCAATAAGACCCTCGCTTTCGAGCTGCTTGAATGCCTCTCTAATCGGAGTTCTGCTTACCCTTAGCTCTGTAGCTATTTGGTTTTCTTTAATCTTTTCACCGATGTGATATTCACCCTTTAGAATTCTATCTCTGATAATATCTGCGATTTCATCCGTAAGGGAAAATATATTCGAATAATATCCGTTATCTCCCATGTACTTCTCCTGTTAAAAAGTTTCTTTGTTTGCTATATTGTACCACAAAATTATAAATTATAGTATATGGTTTTCAAGTACCTGTTTTTCGTAGTCAAAGCCGGCAATGTTAAGGTATGACTGTGCTGTTTCGATTAATGCCTTCATTGGACAAAGTCCAACAAGCTCAGTCTCAAGAATCTTAACTCCGTGCTCTGCTGCAAGTTCCTTAACCTTTTCTGTAACTGTGTAAAGTGAAGTTACTTCGAAGTTTGTCATGTTACATGAAACCTGTGCAACTTCTTTGCCGTTGGATGCTGTTACATCGAAGCCCATTGACTTAACGCATTTGAATCCGCCGTCCTTTTCTCTGATTGCCTTGGCGATTTCCTTAGCGATTTCAACATTATCTGTATCTAGGTTCATGTTGTAAGCTACTAGCGGTGGTCTTGCGCCTACTGCCATAACTCCTGCTGTAGGGTGGATCTTGCGTCCGCCAAAATCAGGTTCCCATTCAGGCTCCTTGACTTTCTCAGCCATTCCTTCGAATTGGCCCTTTCTGATCTTTACAAGGTTCTGTCTCTCTGGTGTTGATGCTGAATATTCATATAGGAATACAGGAACTCCTGCTTCGTCAGCGATTCTCTTACCAACAACCTTGGATAATGCGATGCAATCCTCTGTTTTGCAATCCTTGATTGCAAGGAACGGCATTACATCAACTGCTCCCATTCTTGGGTGCTCACCCTCGTGCTTAGTTAAGTCAATAAGCTCTGCAGCCTTCTTAACTAGCTTAACACTTGCTTCCTCAACGCCCTTAGCGTCTCCGATGTAAGTAATTACTGTTCTGTTATGAGCTGGGTCTGATGAATAGTCTAATAATGTACATCCTGCAGTGTTTCTGATTTCGTCAACACATGCTTCAATAACCTCAGGTCTTCTTCCTTCACTAATGTTAGGAATGCTTTCAATAATCTGTGCCATTTTTTCGATCTCCTTTTAAATCATATATTTAAAATTTTCCCTACCGTAATTTATTTAGTGCGCCATGCATAGGCGCAGGAATTTTTTCTCGTAGCAAGGCGCACGGTGGCGCAAGGAGCGGAGCGTACTTGGTGTACGTGAGCACCGAAGTGCCGGCGAGCAACACAGCTACGGGGAAAACAACAAGCCTTATCTTATAATGTTTCCAAAACCTTTGCGTATAACTTAGGTCCCATTTCGTCAGCTTCTTTATACATCTTCTCTCCCTCAGCAGTAAAGTAAGCAGCCTTAGCCTCGTCCTTTACGCCTGGAAGGTTGATTTTTACGTTTAGCCAAGCACCCTTGATGCCTGCTACCAAGTTAAGCACTGCAACGCCTAGGTC